>NZ_JAGIYX010000029.1:0-134017 GCF_017813315.1 Kitasatospora sp. RG8 | reverse complement strand
CGAGCGCCGCCCACGCCCCGGCCAGCCCGGCGACGGCCAGCCGCCGCCGGACCGCCGCCCGCACGGGCACGGCGCCGCGCCCACCCAGCCCGCTGCGCCCACCGCGCCCGTCCCGGCGACGCGGGTCGGGCGTCACGCCCGCACCGCCTCGCGCACCCGCGGATGGGCGATGTTCCGCTCCAGCAGCTCGGTGGACTCACGGACGCCGATCTGGCGGCTGTCCCCGGTCGGCGCCGGTAGCCGGCCGTCGGCCACCTTCAGCCCTGCCAGCGCCTCGTCCATGGCCCGATGCGCCGCGAACAGGCAGGGCGTGCTGTAGATGGCGACGTCCACTCCGAGGCCGGTCAGTTCCGAAAGCGACAGGCGCGGGGACTTGCCGCCGGCGATCTGGTTGAAGAGCAGCGGCTTGTCGCCCACGACCTTGCGGATGCGCCGGATCCACTCCTCGCTGCGCACGCCGTCCACGAGGACGACGTCCGCGTCGGTGGCCGCGAGCGCCTCGGCGCGGCGCAGGATGTCGTCCTCCTCGGTGGCGTCCGTCCGTGCCACGACCACCAGGTCGGTGCGGTTGGCGAGCACCTGGTCCAGCTTCTCCAGGTACTCCTCCAGCGGCAGCACCTGCTTGCCGTCGGCGTGGCCGCAGCGGCGCGGGCGCTTCTGGTCCTCCAGGATGACGCCGGAGGCGCCGATCCGCTCCAGCCTTCGCACGACGTGGCAGGCCACCTCGGGATCGACGTAGCCGTCGTCGATGTCGACCAGCAGGTGGTGCTGCGGAAAGGCGCCGCGCAGCCGCTCGACGAAGGCCACCATGTCCGGCCAGGCGATGAACCCGATGTCGGGCAGACCGTAGTAGGACGCGGCGAAGCCGAAGCCGGAGACGAACATGCCGTGGTAGTGCTCGGCCGCGATGGAGGCCGAGTACATGTCGTAGACGCCGATCAGCGGGGTCGTGCCCGGGGCGGCGATCTCCTCGCGGAGTCGCTGGCCGTGGCCCGACGCCGGGTTTCCGTGAAGCAAGACCTTCTCCTCACATCAAAGGGTGTGACTTTGCCTGGACTTGGCCATCCCTAGGGCCAATTGAGGCGTTATCACTATGCAATCTTTAATGTTCCGTGGGCAAATCTTTAAAGGAAGTTCCCTCGTGTGAGTGATGCGCCGTCTATTCATAGGAATGGCATATGAAAAAGCGGGCGAGGCGCCCCGCCGCTCGCCACCGGAAGGCCCGCCCGCAGGGCTCCGGGGGACCGCCCTGCAGGGCTCGGACCGGGCCGGTGGCCACCGGCCCGCAGGCGGCCGGACGGGCTCGTGCGCTCGCGGTGGAGGTGGGGAGCCGTCGGAGATGCAAGTCGAACAAATGCCCTGTCAGGACGGCGGGTCAGGTGCGAAGATCGCCTGCATGGCCCGGCCCCGATCCGAGGATCCGGCCCCGCTCGTGTTGCGTACGGACATGAGCGGCGACGCGGCGTGAGAGGGGGTGCGAGCGGTGATCGGGCCTGATGGCGCGCGTTCGGGTCGGCCCGGGGACGGGCGTACCCGGGGGACCACCGCTCCGCGGTCCGGGCAAGCCGCCACCTCGTCCTGACAAGGAGACTCCAAGGCATGAAGACGCCATCACCGCCGCCCGGAGCGGGCCGGACCGAAGGACCGTCCGTCCGGATCGGCGCTCTTGCTCCGTTGACCCGGCCCGGCTGGGTCGGAGCGGGGCAACACCTGCTGGCCGGCCTTGAGCTGGCCGTTCGCGACGTCAATGACAGCGGTGGGATCGTCGGACGACCGCTGGAGCTGGTCGTCCGGGACACCGCCGCCGATCCGCAGAGGGCCGCCCAGGCCGTGGACGAACTGGCCGGCCTGGGCGTGGCCGCCCTGGCGGGGGAGTACCACAGCGTCGTCGCTCGCGCCGTCGCCGCCAGGGCCGACGCCCTCGGCCTGCCGTTCCTCTGCTCGTCGGCGGTCCTCGACGCGCTCACCGAACAGCCGACGGAATGGGTCGCGCGCCTCTGCCCCGCGCAGTCCCACGGCTGGCGGATCTACGCCGACTTCCTCCTCGGCGCGGGCCACAGCCGGATCGCCGTAGCAGCCCAGCAGAGCGTCTACTGGGCATCCGGGACCCGCATCCTGCGGGACCACCTCGCTCCGCGCGGCGGCACCCTCATCGAACTCGACACGGGCGCGCTCGACCCCGCGGGCGTGTGCGAGGCACTCGTCGACCATCGTGCGACGGCCCTCCTCCTGCTGACCGGCCTCCCGGAGCCGGCGGTGTCGCTGGTCAGGTCCGTGCGCCGCGACCGGCGCCTCGCCGAGGTCGTGATCGGCGCTCCGGCAGGACAGCCGGAGTTCGCCGAGTGGGCGGCGCTGCTGGGTGACGACGGCTCGGCGATCCCGTTCCTGCGCTACCTGCCCGAGCGTCTCGGTCCACTCGGTGCACGGGTCGGGACGGCCCTGCGCGAGCGGCTGGGCGAGGCACCGTCCTTCGTCGCCTTCGAGGGTTACGACACGGTCGCCGTCCTCGCCGACGTACTGCGTTCTCACGGCACGGACCGGGCGCGCATCGCCGGGGCCTGGCCGCAGGTTGCGGTCGAGGGCACCCGCGGGCAGATCCGGTTCTCCCGCACACCGGGCAGCGGCGTCTGGCAGTGGGCCTGGTCGTCAGTCCAGGTCGTCGACCGGGATCCGGCGGACTCCGGTCGCTTCCGGATCCTTCACACCGGCTGAGCGGGCACGGGGTCCGACCGCCCTGAGCCGTCCGAGTCCGAGTCCGAGCCCGGGGGCGGCGGCGCCGAGCACGGCCGTCAGCAACGTCGAGAGCCGGCCGGTGCCGTCGTACTCCCGTGGTCGGACCCCGCCGTCGGACCCCCGCGGGCGGCGCCCTGGGGTCCGGACCGCCGGGAGGCCGTGGGGACGGCCGCCCGACCGTGCCGATCGCCGCCCGACCGGGCGCACGGCGTCGCGTCGAACCCGGAGTGCAGTCCTTGCTCCCGGTGCCGTCCGAAGGGGTGCACGGCTCAGCGCAACAGCATGAAGACCAGCGCGCAGACACCGCCGAGCGCCGTTCCGGCGAGCACCTGCGCCGGCGTGTGAGCCTTCAGGACCAGCCGGGACCAGCCCACCGCCACCGGCAGGGTCGCGGCCGCGGGCAGGACGGCCGGGCCGAAGGCCAGCCCCAGGATCATCGCCGTTCCCCCGGCCACCGCGTTGTGGAGCGAGATCTGCCACCAGACGGTGACGGCCAGCGCCGACAGCAGGCCGACGAGCATCGCGACGACCAGCGCACCGACGTCCGCGGGGGCGTGCAGCACGCGGAGCAGCGTCAGCCCCGCCACCACCGACAGCAGGCTCGCGGCCATCGGCACCACCCGTTGGCGGCGGATCCGGATGTGCTTGTCCGTCAGCGCGCCGCGTCGTACTCCGAGCGCGATCAGGCCGATCGGCACCACCCCGCAGAACAGCGCCGCCAGCAGGCCCCAGCCGGCCCCCGACCAGTTCGCGGTGCTGTGGGCGCCGACGAGCAGCAGCAGTGCGATGACCAGATTGGCGGGCGCCAGCACCTCGGTGACCAGCCGCGCGAGGCGCTCGCGCGGCGAGGCGGCGGCGAAGGCCGGCGGCTCCGGCGGGACGAAGGCGCTCACCGGCGCGGCTCGCGGCGGGTCGGCGGGGCGGGGGGAGCGGAGATCGGTCGGCGCACCGCGACAGCCTACCGATCCGCTCCGCCCGCCCCCGCCACCCGGCCCGGGGGAGCGGGCCGGCTCAGGCCGCCGCCCGGACCTGCTGCACGGCCCGGCGGCTTCGCAGCGCCCGCAGCGCCCGGCGGGCCGCGCGGGTGGCGACCGGCGGCAGCAGGTCCAGGGCGAGCCGGCGCGGGGCCGAGCGGCGCGCCGCCTCCGAGGCGGGCTTCGCCCGGTGGTTCAGCCGCAGTACCCGGGCGCCCGCGATGGTGTCCTCGTCCACCGTGTAGCCCTCGGCCCGCCAGTCCCGGGCGAGCAGGGTCCGCTGGGCGGCCTCGGCGTCGCCCCACGTTCCGTAGAACTTCATCGGGGTGAGCAGGACCGGCCGCAGTCCGCCGGTGAAGACCGCCTGCCAGACCGCGGCGGAGACACCCGGGGTGTGCTCCGAGCGGTAGTCGTCCAGCGCGACCAGCCCGTCCTCGGCCAGCGCCGCCCGGGCCACCGCGATGTCCCCGGCCACGTGCTCGTAGAGGTGCGAGGCGTCGATGTGGACGAAGCGGCAGCTGCCGTCCGGGATCCGGCCGTCCGCCAGCACCGACGTGGGGGCCTGCACGATCACCGGCAACCGGGCGTGGAACGCAAGGTAGTTGGCCTCGAAGGCCGTCCTGGTGAGGGTCTTGCGGTAGGACATCGCCATCTCGGCGGCGTTGTCGGCGTCACCCGCCTCGGAGTCGAACAGGTCGCAGACGGTCAGCTGCTCGCCCGGCCGGAGGTGGTCGCCGAGCAGAACGGCGCTGCGGCCGAGATAGGTGCCGAGTTCGAGGAGGTCGCCGCTGTGGCCGGCTTCGCTCTGCGCGGTGAGGAACCGCCCGAAGGCCTCCTGGTCGACCTTGAAGAACCAGCCGGGGATGGCGTCGCGGTTCGGACGTGCCGGTCGGGCGGTTTCGGTGTCGGCAACGGGCACGGCGGCCTCCAGGGGTGCGGGCATGGCCCGGCGCATGCGGTTCACCCCGCGGCGGTGCGCCGTGGTGTGAGGCGGATCATCATAGCCACGGTGCGGCGCTGTTGCGCCTGGTGCGGAAGGGGCAATTTGCCCCGGTGTACGACCGGTCTGCCGCTGCGGCGCGAGAGCCGTGACCGTGCCGGCGCCGGGTGCGGACCGGGGGCGCGGACCGGGGTGCGGACCCTGCCTGACCTGGCCCTCCGCCCTCAGGAGGCCGGCCCGCCCTCCAGCTCCGCGATGGTCTCGCTCAGCCAGGCCCGCTCGGCCGCCCCGGAGGCGCGCGCGACCAGCAGCATGCCGCGCCGGAACGGGTTCCGCTCCTGCTCGGCGGTGACGGGCCGGCCGTCGGCGTCGTAGAAGAAGCTGCTCGGCGTCTCCAGGAAGGCCAGCCGGCGCCGCAGCACGGCGGCCTGGCGGGCCGGGTCGGCGAGGCGGTCGAGGAAGGCCGCGACGGTGAAGAAGCGGATCTGGTCGGAGATCTCGGCCTCGGCCGGGTCGGCCAACCGGCGTTCCAGTTCGGCCCGGCCGTCGGCGGTCAGTTCCAGTACCTGGCGCGGCGCGGCGCCGCTGCCCGGCTCGCTGCGGCGCGCCAGCAGCCCCGCCTTCTCCAGTCGCGCGATGGCGGGGTAGAGCGCGCCGTCGCTGACCGGCCGGATGTGGCCGGTGAGGCCGGTGATCCGGGACTTCAACTCGTAGCCGTGCAGTGGCTCGTCGTGCAGGAAGCCGAGGATCGCGAGGGTCAGCACAGTCGAAGCCTTTCCGTCGTCGCACGCTCCGTGCGGGCGACACTTTACCTCTTGTCGAGGTGTATCGATTCGAGGTATCTCTATTCGAGGCAATGAGCGACGAACGATCCGAAAGACGGGGGACACCCATGCGAGGACACCTGCCGAGGCTGCTGGCACTGGCCGGACCGGTCTACGGCGAACTGCTCTCCGGGGTCATCGCCTCGGTCATCGGCACCGTCTGGGTGGCCGGCCTCGGCGGAGCCGCCGTCGCCGCCGTCACCCTGGCGGGCACCGTGGAGAACCTGCTGCTCGGCCTGGTGCTGGTGGTCTCCTCCGGCACCACCGTCCGGCTCTCGCGCGCCGTCGGCGCCGGCGATCCGGCGTCCGCGGGCCGCACCGAGCGGGCCGCCTGGCGACTCTGCGCCGCGGGCAGCCTCGCGATCGCCGTTCCCGGATTCCTGCTGCGGGAGGAGATCGCGGGCGCCTTCCTGGACGGCCCCGCCGCGGGCCTGGCCGCGGACTGGTTCACGGTGGCCTTCCCCGCCTTCGGGCTCTTCTTCGCCCAGCGCGTCGCCGACGAGCTCTTCAAGGGCCGCGGCGACACCCGCACCCCGATGCGGATGGCCCTGCTCTCCAACGGCCTGCTGCTCGTCCTGGATCCGCTGCTGATCCTCGGCCCCGGCCCGCTCCCGGCGCTCGGCGTGACCGGTGGGGCGCTCGCCCTGGCCCTCTCGCGCGCCATCGCCCTCGCCGTGACCCTGCTCCTGCGGCGGGGCCGCCGGCTGCCGGCGTCACGCGGCGGGCTCGGCGGGGACGCCCGTCGGATCATCGCGGCCGGGGCCTCGTTCGGGCTCGACTTCACCGCCCGGATGGGTGTCGGCACGGTGCAGCTCGGCCTGGTCGCCGCGTTCGGTGTCCCGGCGGTCGCCGGCTACGGCGTCGGGTACCGCGTGCTGCTGATCGTCACCATGGCGTTCTACGCCGTCCGGCAGGCCGCCGCCATCGAGGCCGCCCGGCTCACCGGCGCGGGCGACACCGCCGCGCTGCGCGGCCTCGGCCAGGACGCCGCCCGCCTGGCCGGCGGCCTCGGCGCGGGTGCGGCGGTCCTCTGCGCGGTCCTGGCCGGACCGGTCACCGCGCTGTTCACGGACGACCCGGCGGTGGCCGGGCAGTCCGTCGGGTTCCTGCGGATGGCCGGCCTCTACCTGCTCCCGTACGCGCTGGTGGTCGCCCTCGGCGGTGTCCACCAGGCCACCGGCGCCGGCCGCCGCCTGGTCGCCGCCGTCCTCCTCGGCCTCGCCCTCCAGCTCGCGGCCGGCGCCGCCCTCTCCGGTCCGCTCGGCGTGAACGGACTCTGGGCCGGCATGACGGTGGGCGCGCTGGCGCAGCTCGGGCTGATGCGGCTGCTGATCGGGCGGGGGAGGCGGGGCCACGAGGTGGCACCGCCGACGGCGACGGCGACGATGGCGGACACGGATCAGCGCCTCGACCAGGTGCGTTCCGCGTAGGAGCGCGCGGCGACGAGCAGGCCGATGCCCCAGACCAGGAACTGCGGTATTCCGTAGACGACGATCCACGGGCTGAAGATCGCGTCCGCGGAGTCGAACTGCCTCACCGTCACGACGGCGGCGAAGGCGGTGTAGAGCAGCAGGAAGGCCGACAGTGCGTGGGCCGCGGCCGCCAGCGTCCGGCGCGGGACCGGCCGCTCCGCGACGAGCGGCACCCAGGCCGGGAAGGCCAGCCCCCACGGCCGCACCAGGCTCAGCGCGAGGGCGCCCGCCAGCACGGCCATCGCGCACAGCACGAACAGGTAGGGCCCGCCGCCCTCGGCGTACCAGGCGCGGAACTTCTCCTCGTTGCTCCAGAGCGGGACGCCCAGCGCCCAGATGGCGTGCAGCGGTACGAAGCCGAGCGTCGCGGAGAGTGCCGACGCGTAGGCGGCCCTGACGGCCCGCCGGGGCGGGCGCGGAATCCCGGTGGCTCCCGCCCCGGGGCGCGGCATCGCGAGTGCGGACATGGCGGGGACCTCCCGGGTGGGGACCTTGGGTGAACGGTTCCAACGGTTCCAGGAACCCGAATGCCGTGCATCAGGCGCCGGGCTGACGTCAGGTCACACCTGTGGGGGGTGCGGTTCCCGTTCCCTCCCCCGGTGGGGGGACGAGCCCGTCCCCCCACCGGGGCCCGGCCCTACTCCGCGGTCGAAGGTGCGGTCGAGGGCGCGGTCGAGGGCGCGGCCGAGGGGGTCGGAGCGGCGCCGGCCACCGCCCCCGTCCCCGGAAGCCGTCCGGCGAGCACGGCCCCCAGCGCGGCGACGCCCGAGAGGGCCAGCAGTGCCGGGCCCGTGGCCTCGGCCAGCGGCCGCCCGGCGGTGAGGGTGGTCGCGGCGGCCACGCCCAGGGCGGGTCCGATGTTCATCGCGGTCTGCTGGAGGCCGCCGGCCACGCCCGCGTCGGCGACCGAGGCGCTGCGGACGAGCACGGCGGTGGCGGTGACCATCACCGTCCCGAACCCGGTGCCCAGCAGCAGGAAGGCGGCGCCGATCGTGAGCGCACCCGAGGAGTGGTCGAACCGGGAGGCCAGTGCCGCGCCGACGGCGATCAGAACCATGCCCGACGCGACGGTGCGGCGCGCTCCGTGGCGGCGCAGCAGGACGGCGGAGGCAGGGGCGGCGAGCACCATCGTGACGGCCAGCGGCAGCCCCCGGAGCGCGCTCTGCAACGGGTCCAGGGAGAGCACGTCCTGGAGGAAGTACGTCGCGAGGAACAACGTCCCGAAGATCGCCGCCGAGGCCGCCAGCAGCACCCCGAGCGCGGGCCCGACCGTGGCCGACCGGAGCACGCGCGGCGGAAGCAACGGGTGTGCCGTGCGCCGTTCGCGCCGGACGAAGGCGACGCCGAGCAGGACGGCACCGAGCAGCCCGAGTACGGTCGTCGCCGTCCACCCGTGTTCGGGGACGCCGACGAGGGTGTGCACCAGGCAGACCAGCGCCGCCGCGAGCAGTGCCGCGCCGGGCAGGTCCAGGCCGGCGGCGCGGTCGCCGGGCGGCTGCGGAAGCCGCACGGCCAGGGCCAGCAGGCCGGCGGCCACGGCGGGTGCGACGGTGAGGAGGAAGACGGCCCGCCAGCCGAGGTGGGCGGTGAGGGCGCCGCCGACCAGCGGGCCGGCCGCGGCCGCCAGCCCGATCGCGCTCGTGCGCAGCGCGATCGGCATGGCCAGCCGGTCGGCGGGATAAGCGGCCCGCAGCATGCCGAGGGTGGCGGGCTGAAGCAGTGCTCCCGCCACGCCCTGGACGGTTCGCAGAGCGACGACCCAGCCGGTGCCGGGCGCCACGGCGATCCCGGCCGAGGCCGCGGCGAACCCCAACACGCCGATGGAGAAGACCCGTTGGTGTCCGTAGCGGTCGCCGAGCCGCCCGGCGAAGACCAGCAGGCTCGCCACCGCGATGAGGTAACCGGTGCTGGTCCACTGCACCGCGGCGAAGGAGGCGTGCAGGTCGCGCTGCATGCTGGGCTGGGCGACGGTGAGCACCGTGCCGTCGAGGGCGACGATCGCCGCGCCGGTGATGCTCCCGGCGAGGGTCAGGCGTTGGTGGGTGGCGGGGTTCACCGCGGCTCGGGCCCGAGGTGGGCGGCCAGGGTCACCGTCAGCAGCGGGCCGATGTCGTCGGTGCCGGTGGCGAGTTGGAGGCTGCCCCAGGCCCGCAGCTGGGCGAGGCCGTGCAGGTTGGCCCAGAGCGCGCCGGCGACCGCGGCGGGCTGGGCGCCGGAAGGCGGGCGCACCTCGGCGACCAGCCGGGCGAAGGTCTCGAACAGAGGCAGGGAGGTCTTCCGTAGGCCCGTTCCGCTGCCCTCCAGCAGATCATGACGGAACATCAGCTCGAACATGCCGGGGTTGGCGGCCGCGTAGTCGAGATAGCCACGGGAGAGCGCGGCGAGGCGGGCGCGGGGAGCGTCCCCCGCGGTGGCGTCGGCGGCGGCGACCGCCGCACCCAACTCCTGGAACCCGTGCCGGGCGATGGCCGACAGCAGCTCGACGTGGGTCGCGAAGTGGCGGCGGGGTGCGCCGTGCGAGACGCCGGCCTGGCGGGCGATCTCGCGCAGGGTGAGCGCGTGGACGCCTTCGCGGGTGACCAGTTCGACCCCGGCGGTCACCAGCCGGGCGCGCAGGCCCGTGTCGTGATCATTCATGGACACTGTCTACCAGTCGCGCGTAGACAGTGTCTACTCACTCCTCGGTGCTGCTGCGACGGGCCGCCGCGACGGGCCGCCGCGACGGGCCGCCGCGACGGGCGTGCGGCGCGCCGTCCGGACGCGGGCGCGCGCCGCACGCACGCTGCCCCGCGCATTGGCGGCTTGTGAACGTGGCCTGCGCACCGGGTCAGGCGCGCCTGGTCCGCGCGGGGCGGTGCGGGGCAGAATCGACGGCATGGACGAAGGTGGCGAGGCGGCCTGCTGGCTGGACCGGGTGTGCGAGGAGTGCGGGCGGCTGCGCGAGCGGCCCGCGCCGGAACCGTGCGAGAACTGCGGTACCCCGGCAAGGGCCGCCGCGATCCCCCGGACGGCGACCCCGGCGGCGACCACGGCGGACCCTGCCGCGGAACCCGGGGCGGACCGGCCTGGCTGATCCACCCCGGGAGCGCGTCGCAGGTCCGCTCGGCGGGCGCTCAGTGCCGCAGCGCGTTGACCGTCCCGTCCTCTGCATGGCCTGACGGGGCCGGGCCGCCCAGGGCCTCGGACCGCGCGCTCGGCGCCGGGGCCGCAGCGGCTTCCGTCTGCCCCGGCACGAGAACAACCTCCGGCGCGGGCGCGGTTTTTGGCGCGCGAGCAGTCTCCGGCACGAGAACAGGACCCGGCGCGAGAACAGCCTCCGGCACGAGTCCGGCGTCGGGCACGAGAACAGCCTCCGGCGCGAGCCCGGCGTCCGGCGCTAGAGCAGCCTCCACGAGAGCGGCCTCCGGCGTGTTCGCCGTGCCCGGCTCCCACCGGGCCCGCCCCCGCGTCCGCTCCCACAGGCCACCGATCCGCTCGGCCGCCGGCTGGGTGTAGCGGGCGGCAAGCGGCCCGGTGACCACCAGGATCAGCACGTAGGCGGTGGCGAACGGACCGAGTTCGGGCTCGATGCCCGCCGTGACGGCCAGGCCGGCGATGACGATCGAGAACTCGCCGCGCGACACCAGTGCCCCACCCGCCCGCCAGCGCCCCCGGGAGGCGATCCCCGCCCGGCGTGCGGCCCAGTACCCGGTGCCGACCTTGGTGAGCGCGGTCGTGACGGCCAGCAGCAGTGCCGGCAGCAGGACCGGCGGGATGCTGGTTGGGTCGGTGCTCAGCCCGAAGAAGACGAAGAAGACCGCGGCGAAGAGGTCCCGCAACGGGCTGAGCAGGGTGTGCGCCCCCTCGGCGGCCTCGCCGGACAGCGCGATGCCGACCAGGAACGCGCCGACCGCCGCGGACACCTGGAGCTGCTGCGCGATGCCCGCGACCAGCAGCGTCAGCCCGAGGACGACGAGCAGCAGCTTCTCCGGGTCGTCGTGCGAGACGAACTTCGAGATCACCCGGCCGTAGCGGAGCGCGACGAAGAGCACGGCACCCGCGGTGGCCAGTGCGATGGCGAGGGTGACCGAGCCGGCCAGCAGTCCGGCCCCGGCCAGCACGGCGGTGAGGATCGGCAGGTAGACCGCCATCGCCAGGTCTTCCAGCACCAGGATGCTGAGGATCACCGGCGTCTCCCGGTTGCCGAGCCGTCCCATGTCGCCGAGCACCTTGGCGATGACGCCCGAGGACGAGATCCAGGTGACGCCCGCCAGTACCACGGCGGCGACCGGGCCCCAGCCGAGCAGCAGCGCGGCGGCCGCGCCGGGTAGCGCGTTGAGCACGAAGTCGACGGCGCCGGCCGGGTACTGGGCCTTGAGGTTGGTCACCAGATCGGCGGCGGTGTACTCCAGGCCCAGCATGAGCAGCAGCAGGACGACGCCGATCTCGGCGCCGGTGGCGACGAACTCCTCGCTGGCGCTGAGCGGCAGCAGCCCGCCCTTGCCGAAGGCCAGCCCGCCGAGCAGGTAGAGCGGAATGGGGGAGAACCCGTAGCGGCCGGCTATTCGGCCGAGCAGGCCGAGGACGAGGATGACCGAGCCGAGTTCGATGAAGACGCTTGCGGTGTGCATCCGATCACTCCCTGCCCAGGATCGCGGCGGCGGCGTCCACGCCCTCGCGGGTGCCGATGACGATCAGGGTGTCGCCGCCGGCGAGCCGGAAGTCGGGGGCGGGGGAGGGGAGCGCACCGGTGCGGCGCAGCACGGCGACGATGGAGGCGCCGGTCTCGGTCCGCATCCGGGTCTCGCCGAGCAGCCGGCCGTTCCAGTACGAGGCGCCGTCGAGCGGGAGCCGCTCGGCGACCAGGCCGAGGTCGGTGGTGTGCAGCAGTCCGCCGGTCTGCTGCGGGCCGCCCGTCCGGTGAGCGGGTGTCAGGGCGTCCACCAGGGCGGCGGACTCCTCGGCCGTCAGCCGGAACGCCTGGGAGCAGGCGTCCGGGTCGTCCGAGCGGTAGACGTTGAGGCTCCGTGAGCCGTCCCGGTGGGCGATGACCGACAGGTGCCGTTGTTCTCGGGTGGTCAGGTCGTACTGGACGCCGACACCGGGCAGGGGAGTGGTCCGGACACGGGGGATCGACACGGCGGCTGTCCTCTCGTCAGGGCTTTCCGCAGGCGTGTCAATGGTAATGACTGTGTAAAGTCTCCCTGGTCGGGGGCGCCGGAACCGCCCCGGCCGGCCACTCCCCGATCCCGTGCGCGCCCTCCCCCCCGTGAGTCCCCGTGAGTCCCCGTGAGCCTCCTGCGCCCTCCCTGAGTCCCCCGCGGGAACGCCCGCGAGTCCCCGCGAACGTCCTCCCGTGTCCCGCCGGGCGTGCCGGTACCCCGGTGCCGTACGCGCTACCGTGCGCACCGCACCGGGGTACCGGGCCGGCCCACGCCGCGCCGAAGCCGCCGACGCGCCGCCGGGCCGGGTGACACGGGCGGACCCGCCGCGGGCGGATCACCCGTGCGGGCGACCCGCGCGGATCGCCCGCACGGATCACCCTCGGGCGGACCTACTGGGGAGGCTGGTCGCGGAACTGGTCCTTCAGCTTCTCCTGAGCGGTATCGACCTGGCCGCTGTACTTGCCCTCGGTCCGCTGGTCCGCCATGTCGCCCGTCTTGTCGACGGCCTTTTCGGCCTGGTCCTCGTGGCCCTTCAGCATGTGCTTGAGCTTATCCATCATGGACATACGGTCACACTCCCGGATGAGACGGCCCCACCCCTCCAGCATCGGCGCGCCACCGGGTGTCCGCATCCGGTCAGGTTGCGCGGCAGGGTTGGCAACGCGGCACCGAGCATGTCAAATCGGGAGTCCCACGGACTGTCGGAAGGGACTTGCCTTGAACGTTCGGATCCGTCGCCTGACCGCCCCGCCCATCCCCCCGGCCGCCTCGCGGCGGCGTGTCGCGGGCTCCGCGCTCGCGGTCGCGGCACTGGTGACCCCGTTACTCCTGGTCGGCACCGGGAGTGCGTCGGCCGACCCGGACCCCGGGCGCAAGGGCGCGAAGCTGGCCGCGAGGCTCGTCGAGGAGAGCAGCGCCGACGACGCCTACGGCACCCTCAGAGCACTCCAGCGGATCGCCGACCGCAACGGCGGCAACCGGGTGGCCGGCGAGCGCGGCCACGACGAATCGGCCGCGTACGTCTACGAGCAGGCCCGCCGGGCGGGGCTGAAGGTGTCGAAGCAGGAGTTCGAGTACACGTACTTCAAGGCCCTGTCGGAGCGGCTGGGCGTGGTGTCGCCGCAGGCCGAGGACGTGCCGGTGAAGGCCATGACGTACTCGGTCGGCGGACCGGCCGCAGGTCTGACCGCCGACCTGGCCGTCGTTCCGGTCGACGCCACCACCGGCTGCGAGGCGGGCGACTACGCGGCCGGCGCGTTCACCGGCAAGGTCGCGCTGATCAGGCGCGGTGGCTGCAGTTTCGCCATGAAGCAGGCAGCGGCGGCGGACGCGGGCGCGGTCGGCGCGATCGTCTACAACAACACCGAGGGCAACCTCAACGGCACCCTCGGCGACCCGGCGGTGGGCCGGGTCCCGACCGGCGGCATCGCCAAGGCCGCCGGCGAGGCGCTGGCCGCCAGGGCCGCCGCCGGACCGGTCACCGTGAGCCTGGACATCCGCACCTTCATGGAGAAGCGGAAGACCTGGAACGTCCTCGCGGAGACCCGTGGCGGCGACGAGAACAACACCGTGGTCGTCGGCTCCCACCTGGACTCCGTGGAGGACGGCCCGGGCATCAACGACAACGGCTCCGGTTCGGCGGGCATCCTGGAGGTCGCGAGGAACCTGGCCAAGAAGCCGGTCAAGAACAAGGTCAGGTTCGCCTGGTGGTCCGCCGAGGAGTTCGGCCTGAAGGGCTCCGAGGCCTACGTGAAGGCGCTGCCCGACACCGAGAAGCAGAAGATCAAGCTCTACCTGAACTTCGACATGATCGCCTCGCCCAACTCCGCCCAGTTCGTCTACGACGGCGACGACTCCGACCACGTCGGTTCCGGCCCCGGCCCGGACGGATCGGCGCAGCTGGAGCGGCACATCACCGACTACCTCGACGGGCGCGGGCTTCCCCACGAGGGGACCGACTTCACCGGCCGCTCCGACTACGGCCCGTTCATCGACGCCGGAATCCCGTCCGGCGGTACCGACACCGGCGCCGAGGTCATCAAGTCCGCCGCCCAGGCGGCACGGTACGGCGGCACCGCAGGGGTGGCCTTCGACAAGTGCTACCACCAGGCCTGCGACAACCTGGGCAACCTGGACATGAAGGCCTTCGACACCAACATCGACGTCATCGCCGACTCCGTGGGCACCTACGCGTGGGACCTCTCGTCCGTGCACGCCCCGGTGCCGCCGCAGCACACCGACGGCCAGGCCGGCAGCGGCGGCGGCCTCCAGGAGGGCCACGCGCACGAGGTCGAGGCCTGACGGAACCGGGTGCCGTCCCGCCCGGCCCGGCTCCACCCGTCCCAGCCCCGCCCCGCCAGGCCTCGCGTCCGGCGGTGCGGGGCTCGGCCGTGGACGGGGTGGGGCTCGGTCGCGGGCGGGGCGGGGGCCGGTCGCTGGTGAGGCGGGGTGGGGCTCGGCCGTGGGCGCCGACCGCCCCGTCGGATGCCGCCGAGTACTACCGGGCGCCGCCGGGTGCCGTCGGACCGGGGTCCGGTGGGTGGGCCGCCCGGGGCCCTGACACCATGGCACCCAGATCACGTCACCGTGACACCCTCGGAGGAGTCAGCACCATGAGCAGCACGCACTACGACGTCGTCGTCCTCGGCGCGGGCCCCGGCGGCTACACGGCCGCCGTCCGCGCGGCCCAGCTGGGTCTGCGCACGGCCGTCATCGAGGCCAAGTACTGGGGCGGGGTCTGCCTGAACGTCGGTTGCATCCCCTCGAAGGCGCTGCTGCGCAACGCCGAACTGGCACACATCTTCACCAAGGAGGCCAAGACCTTCGGCATCGAGGTCGAGGGCCAGGTCCGCTTCGACTTCGGTGCGGCGTTCAAGCGCAGCCGCAGCGTCGCCGACGGCCGGGTCAAGGGCGTCCACTACCTGATGAAGAAGAACGGCATCACCGAGTACGACGGCCGCGGCACCTTCGTGGACGACCGCACGCTCCAGGTCGCGCTGACCGGCGGCGGCTTCGAGCTGGTCACCTTCGACCACTGCATCATCGCCGCCGGCGCCACCACCCGGCTGCTGCCCGGCACGAGCCTGAGCGAGCGCGTGGTCACCTACGAGGAGCAGATCCTCACCGAGGAACTGCCCGGGAGCATCATCATCGCGGGCGCCGGCGCGATCGGCGTCGAGTTCGCGTACGTGCTGCACAACTACGGCGTGAAGGTCACCATCGTCGAGTTCCTCGACCGGATGGTCCCGCTGGAGGACGCCGAGGTCTCGGCGGAGCTGGCCAAGCAGTACCGCAAGCTGGGCATCGAGGTGCTCACCTCCACCCGGGTCGACGCCATCGACGACAAGGACCCGGCCGCCAAGGTGAAGGTCACCGTCACCCGCAACGGCCAGCAGGAGGTGCTGGAGGCCGACAAGGTGCTCCAGGCGATCGGCTTCGTGCCGCGCGTCCACGGCTACGGCCTGGAGAACACCGGCGTGAAGCTCACCGAGCGCGGCGCGATCGCCGTCGACGGCCGCGGCCGCACCAACGTCGAGCACATCTTCGCGATCGGTGACGTCACCGCCAAGCTGATGCTGGCCCACGCGGCCGAGTCGATGGCCGTCATCGCCGCCGAGACCATCGGCGGGGCGGAGACCATGGAGGTCGACTTCGCGATGATCCCGCGCGCCACCTACTGCCAGCCGCAGATCGCCAGCTTCGGCTACACCGAGGCGCAGGCCCGCGAGCTGGGTTACGACGTCAAGGTCGCCAAGTTCCCGTTCACCGCCAACGGCAAGGCGCACGGCCTCGGCCACCCGATCGGCTTCGTCAAGGTGATCAGCGACGGCAAGCACGGCGAGCTGCTCGGCGCCCACCTGATCGGCCCCGAGGTCACCGAGCTCCTGCCCGAGCTGACCCTGGCGCAGCAGTGGGACCTCACCGTGCACGAGGTCGCCCGCAACGTCCACGCCCACCCGACCCTCGGCGAGGCGGTCAAGGAGGCGATCCACGGGCTCGCGGGGCACATGATCAACATGTGATGCCGCTCCGGTGCTCCGGCTGACGCCGGGGTCCGCGTGCCGTGTTCCGGCAGGCGGGCCCGGCGTCGTGCCGTGTTCCGACAGGTGGGCCCCGGCGTCGTGCCGTCACCGCATCGGCTCGTCGCGGCCGGGCCGCGGGGTGGCCGTGGCGGGATCCGGCCCGGGCCACGGGTGCGGCCCCGAGGCGGGGGAGAATGCCCGGATGACCGACGTGACCCTCAACCTCTGGCGGCAGCCGCTCGACGCGGTACCCGAGGACCTCCGGGACCGCACCGACCTGACGGTGCTGATCCTCGCGGACACCGGACTGACCGTACTGCCGCCCGGGATCGGCCGCCTGCGCCGGCTGCGAACCCTCGACCTCGGACACAACGCGCTCGCCGCAATCCCGGACGAGATCGGTGAACTCACCGGCCTGGCCGACTTCCTGTACCTGCACGACAATGCGCTCACCCACCTGCCGGACGCGCTCGGCCGGCTCACCGCGCTGCGCTACCTCAACGTCGGCGACAACCGGCTCACCGAACTCCCGGACACCATCGGCGAGATGGCCGGCCTGGTCGAGCTGCGGGCGCAGCGGAACCGGCTGACCGCACTGCCCGACACCCTCGGCCGGCTCGGCGATCTGCGCGAACTCTGGCTGTGCGGCAACGCGTTGACGGAGCTGCCGGCCTCGGTCTCCCGGCTGGTCGCGCTGCGCGAACTCGAACTGCGGGACAACGCCCTCTCCGAGGTCCCGGCGGCCCTCGCCGGACTGCCGCAGCTGCGCCGGCTCGACCTGCGCGGCAACCGGATCACCACCCTGCCCGAGTGGCTCACCCGGCTGCCCGCCCTGGAGAAGCTCGACCTGCGCTGGAACGACGTGACGCCGCCGCCCCGGCTGCGCGCCGCCCTGGCGGAGCGTGGTTGCGTCGTCCTGCACTGAGAGCCGGGGCCGCCCGCTAATCCCGTCGCCGGACACGTCACCCGCCTGCTAGCGTGGGAGACATGAAGCGCGCTGCAGCCGTCCAGACGACGACGCCGGAGAGAGTCCCGGCGCGCTGACTGCTGAGCTAGTCCGAAGCCCCGGGGCGAGTGCCCCGGGGCTTCGTCGTACCCGGTCCACTCGCCCGCAGACCACAGACCGCAGAGAACGGATCGCCGATCATCCGTCGTTCTGCCGTCGCCCACGAGTGGAGACCGCCACCATGTACGACCACCGCCGACTCGGCCGTGAACTCGACCTCTTCGACACCGACCCGCTGATGGGCGCCGGCCTGCCGTACTGGCTGCCGGACGGAGCCGCCGTCCGGCACGCCCTGGAGGAGTTCATCCGGGGGCGCGAGCGGCGGGCGGGCTACCGCCACGTCTACTCGCCGGTGCTCGGCAAACGCGAGCTCTACGAGATCTCCGGCCACTGGTCGCACTACCGGGACGACATGTTCCCGCCGATGGACCTCGGCTCCGAGCAGGTCGTGCTGCGCCCCAGTCTCTGCCCGCACCATGCGCTGATCTACCGCTCCCGCGCCCGAAGCTACCGGGAACTCCCCTTTCGCATGGCGGAGTTGGGGGGCATGTACCGGTCCGAGCTGTCCGGGGTGCTCGGCGGCCTCACCCGGGTGCGGGCGATCCAGCTGAACGACGCGCACGTCTTCTGCACCCCGGAGCAGGCCGCCGACGAGGCGGTCGCCGCGCTGGAGCTGATCCGCGAGGCGCACCGGGCACTCGGCATCCGCCCGGTCCGCTACCGTCTCTCGCTGCCCGGTGAGGGCGGCAAGTACGTGGCGGATCCAGGGCTCTGGGAGCGGGCCACCGCGCTGCTGACCGACGTGCTGGAGCGGTCCGGGGTGCCCTTCGAGGCCGCGGAGGGCGAGGCGGCGTTCTACGGGCCGAAGATCGACATCCAGATCGCCGACGCTGCGGGCCGTGAGTCCACCCTCTCCACCGTGCAGATCGACTTCCACCAACCGGAGCGGTTCGGCCTGCACTACATCGGGGCGGACGGCGCCAAGCACCGGCCGGTGATGGTCCATCGCAGCGTCATCGGCAGCGTCGAACGCGTGGTCGCCCACCTGATCGAGCTGCACGGCGGCGCGTTCCCGGCCTGGCTCGCGCCCACCCAGCTCGTCCTGCTGCCCGTCTCCGAGAGCGAGCTCCCACAGGCGGAACGGCTGCGGCAGCGCTGCCTCGACCGGGGCCTGCGGGTCGAGGTCGCCGGGCCGGCGGACGGCAGCCTGGGCGCCCGGATCCGGGAGGCCCGGCTGGTCCCGTACCAGGCCGTCATCGGCGCCAGGGAGGCGGCCGACGAGCGGGTGGCGCTGCGGCTGCGCGACGGCCGCCGGCTCGACCCGATGCCCGCCGGAGAGGCGCTGGCCCGGATCGGCGCCCTGGTGGACGCGTACAGCGCCGAGCTGTGGGAGGAGGGCGGCGGCATCGGCGCCTGAGCGGCGCAGGGGTGGGGGGTGAACGGGGATGGCTGAACGGGATGGTGCCTCGGCGGGCGGCTCCCCGGCCGGTTCTCGGCGGCTCCCCGGCCAGTTGTCGGGGGCTCCTCGGCCGGTCGCTGTCGGCTCGTCTGCCGCTCCCAAGCCGGTGGTCGGCCGGTCGTCGGGCGAGTGGCCCCGGGCTGTCCAGTCGTACACGTACGACTAGCGGGGGTGTGCGGTGTGTCGGCCGGTCGGGCCGGCGCACCCGCCGTTCGAATGGGCCCGGCGGCCCGGCCCACGGCCGCCGCGTCCCCACCTCGGACCCTTACCGGAGGTACCCCCGTGCGTTCCACTCCTGCGCGCCCCACCCCTGCGCGCCTCGCCCGTCGCCTCACCGTCCCCGCGCTCACCGCCCTCTTCGCCCTGGCGGGTGCCGCCGTCGCCGCCCCCGCGGCGCCCGCCGCGTTGCGTCCGCTGCCCGTCCCGGACGGCACCCGGTACTGCGCGGCGGTCGTCGGCCACGTGCCGGGCGCCGACGGGCGCTCCCCGCTGCTCGGCCACGGCTGCTCGGAGGACTCCCGGTCCGACGCCCTCGCCCGCGCCGAAGGCACCCGCCGCAGCAGTGACATGCGCCGCCCGGCCGACCGCTGGCTGCTCCTGGAGGAGTACCGGGACGTCGACTTCGGCGGCGGCGTCATCTACTCCTTCTACGGCGACGCCGGCGGCTGTGACGCCACCGGCTACCACCTGGTCAACTACTTCGATGTGGCGCTGAGCGTCTCCTCGATGAAGGGCTACAACAACTGCAACACCGTCACCCTCACCTCCCCGCTGGAGAAGGTGGAGACCATCGGCCTGCCCGCCGGCTACCTCGGGCCGGACTTCAACGACGCCGTCCGCGAACTCCAGGTGTTCCACAGCTGAGACCCGCGCCCGGCAGGTTCCCCGGACGGCCTGCTGCCAGGGCCGTCCGGGCCCCGGTACCGGGCTGCGCCTGACCGGCCGTCCGTGCCTGACCTGCTGGCCGCGGCGCTGCCCACCGGCCCACGGCCGCCGATTCACCTGACCGGCCCTCCTTCCGCGTAGCCGCCGCGACCGGGTGTGGGAAGCGCGGGCCGAGGGCCGGTGCGGCCCGGCACGGGGCCCGCCGGGGCCGGTGCGGCCCGGCGCGGGGCCCGCCGGGGTCGGTGGCCGCTCGCCATGGGCGTCCGGGAGAGTCCTTGCGCAGCAGGAGCCGCGGGGGCGGGCGCCACGTCCGGTCGACCGGCCGGGGGCACGTCCGCCATGTCGGCGGGCCTGGGCCCGCGCTTCGCCGACCGCCCCGGCGACCACGTGCGCAAGCCCACGTGGGGGTGCACGGGTGAGGAGGTCGCCAGGGAGCGGCTCCACCACTTCGGTGTGCCAGTCGAGAAGATCTCCGAGGTCGTGCGACATCCGCAGGCTGACGGCGGCCGCCGACAGCCTGCGCGGCGGTGTTGAACACGACCTGCCGGGCCGTCCTTCGTTCGCCGGCACCCGCTGCACCGTCTCGACGCAACCGAGACCGGAGAGCTGCTGCAGGAGTTCACCTCCCAGGGGAGGGCCCGCGGTGGCGGTGGACGCGCGCAGGCCGGTCCGGCGGACGTCCACCGGCCCGGACGGCGGTCAGTAGGACTGCAGCTCGATCAGGCGGCCGTCGGGGTCGCGGAGGTGGGCGCTGCGCAGGGTCGGCCCCCACTCGGGGCGGTTCGTGGCGACGGCGGCGAGCGCACCGCCGCTGCGCAGGCAGAGGGAGAGCGCCTGGTCCACGTCGTCCACCCGGAGGACCAGCATGGCGGCGTCCTGGACGGCCGGCGGCTCGGCGGGGAATCCGGCAGTGCCGAGGGTGACGGCCATCAGCCCGCGGTCGTACAGGGCCAGCACGGCCTGGCCCTCGACGTCCCAGTTGGCGTACGGGCCTTCCGCCGAGCCCTTGACCAGGGTGGCGCCGGTCAGCGGCGGAAGGATCGCGCGGTAGAACTCGAAGCACTCGGCGAAGCGGGAGACGAGCAGGCGGTTGTACAGGGCGTCCACGACGGGCTCCTGGGGGGCGATGGGCTCATGGAAAATTAGTAGGTGCAGACCCACTATAGGGTCGCACCCTAGACTTCTGCCATGACCTCCGAGAGCGCCGCGAGCACCGAGACCGCCGACACGACCGGGAGTACTGCTGGGAGCACCACCGGCGCCGCCACCGGCACCGCCGCCGGGAGCGCGGCCGGGGTCGCTGAGCGGTCGACCCCGCCCGCGCTGCTTGGCCTCACCACCTACCTGCTCTCCCGGACCGGCAAGACCGCGCGCGGCCGGCTCGCCGAGCGGCTGTCGCAGCGCGGCCTGCGGCTCTGGGACATGGCGGTGCTCGCGGCACTGGACGACTTCGGTCCGCACGCCCAGCGCGACCTGGTCCGTCGGCTCGGAGTGGACGCCAGTGACATGGCCAAGGTCGCCGACCAGCTGGCCGGCGCGGGCTACGTCGAGCGGATTCGCGATCCGGCAGACCGCCGGCGCGTCTCGGTCAGCATCACCGGGGCCGGCCGGGCCGTCCTGGCCGAACTGGACGCCGAGGCACGTGCCGTCCAGGACGAGATCCTCGCCCCGCTCGATCCGGAGGAGCGCCGTGCGCTGCACCGTTTGCTGCTCCGTGTCCACCACGGCCTGCCGGGCGCGCCCTGACGGCCCGTCGGCCCGTCGGTCCGCGGCTCGTCGGATTGTCGGACCGTCGGAGGTGGTCAGGCTCGTCCGCCGGGCGGCAGCGGGCGGCGGGCGCCGGCGAACTCGCCCGCCCAGTGCGGGTCCTCGAACACGCCCGGGAGGCGGGCGACGAGGGTGCCGGTGTGCTCGGCGTGGATCATCGCGCCGTCCCCCGCGTAGATGCCCACGTGGTGCAGCGGGGCGTCGGGGCGGGAGAAGAAGAGCAGGTCGCCGGGGAGCAGGCCGGTGCGGGGCACCGGGGCGGAGCGGTGGTACTGCGCGACGGTGTAGTGGGCGAGGTCCACGGCCCCGCCGCTGGCCCGGTACCAGCAGTACAGGGCGAGCCCGCTGCAGTCGAAGCCGACCGTGCTCTCGCCGAGGCACTGGCCGTTCAGGTAGCCGTTCTCCTCGTCGCAGAACCCGGGGCTCGCGCCCAGCCGGTCGCCGCCGCCCCAGGCGTACGGGACGCCGAGCTGTTCGGCCGCGACGGCGGCGGCCCGGGCGCCCCAGTCGGCCGGCCCGGTGAGGTCGTCGAACGCGGGTACGCCGGGCGCGGCGGCAGAGGGTACGGCGGATGCGGGCGCGGGTGCGGGTGCGGGTCCGGGTGCGGGTGCGGCTGGCGCGGCGGTGGCGGTCAGGGCCGGGACGACGCCCGCGCCGAGCGCCAGCCCCAGCAGCCTGCGGCGGCCGACGCCCCGGTCCGGTGACGGGAACACCATGGCAAACTCCCTGGTAGCGGTGGAGTACCAGGATCCCGGCCCGCCGCCCCGGCCCGCCATCACCCGCACCGGTGAACCGGGCGCAGGCCGGCCCATTAGCCGTACGGCGGGTGCCGGTAATTGGTTTGACGGGTGTTCACGAGCGGCCAACGATGAGGCGAAAACACCCGTTCGACCTCGGAGTGCGCCATGGGTAGTGCCGTCCGGCTGATCCGCAACCACCAGCTGACGCAGGCCGTCGACTACGCCTACGGCGCGGCCGTCGACGCCCCGGTCCGCTCGCTCTGGCTGGCGGGCTCCTGCCCGCTCGATGCCGAGGGGCGGACGGTGGCGGTCGGAGACTTCGAGGGCCAGGCCCACCAGGTGATGCGGAACCTGATAGCCGTCCTGGAGGGTGAGGGTGCCGCGCTCACCGACCTCGTCCGGACCACCGTGTACGTGGCCTCGTCCGACCAGAGCGACCTGGTGAAGGTCTGGGAGGTCTACCGCTCCTACCTGGGGGGCCACGACGTCCCCAGCACTCTGCTGGGCGTCTCGGTGCTCGGGTACGACGACCAGCTGGTCGAGGTCGAGGCGGTCGCCGTGCTCTCCTGACCGCCGGCCCCGGAGGCCGCGCCGCGGGCCGGTGGCGGGTGGCGTCGAGGCGGCCGGCAGGGCGACATCGCGGTGGCCCGGGCGGCCGTCGAGGTGGCCCGGGCGGGCGCTGCGGCGGCCGGCCCGTGCAGGCTCGGCCGGAAGATCCTCTCGAATCCTTGACCCGATAGGTGGTCTATGCCAATCTCTCAGCCAGGTCTGGACCAATGCCCCGTGGAGGGGTGTTCGGGGCGGACTTGAGGAAACAACGGGGAGAGTGTCAAGTTCCATGCACAGAGCCGAGTTTGGCGCGACCGCACGTGCCGTCGAATCGTCCGGGCCCGCTGTGCGGACACTCGCGCGCACCGTTCACGGCCTGCTGGAGATCAGGGCGGCGGCGCAGCCCGAGCGGACGGCGATCAGCACCGACGACGGACAGCGGCTGACCTTCGCCGAGTGGCAGGGCCGGTCGACCGCGGTGGCCGCCGCCCTGGTCCGGCGGGGTGTCCGGCCCGGCGACCGGGTGGGTCTGCTGTTCGGCCTGCGGGACTGGCCGGACTTCGCCGTCCACTACTGCGCGGTGACCCGGGCGGGCGGCGTGGCCGTACCGGTCTCGGACCGGCAGCCGGCCGAGGCGGTCGCCTACGTCCTCGGACACTGCGAGGCGTCCGGCCTGATCGCCGGCCCGGCCGCCGCCGTTCCCGCAGGCCCGTGGTGGGCCACCACCCCGCCCGAGCTCGCCGCGGAAGCGGAGGCGGTGACCGGGAGCGGTGCGCAGACCGGTGCGGAGGACGGCACGGAAACCGGTGCGGAGACCGGGCCGCTGCCGTCGGTCGGACCGGACGCACCCGCCCAACTGCTCTACACCTCCGGCACGACCGGTCGTCCCAAGGGCGTCCTGGCCACCCACGGCAACGTCGTGCACGGCACCCGGCCGACCGCCCGGCACCGGCCGCTCACCCACTCCGAGGAGTTCCTGCACTCCTTCGCCGTCGGCACCAACGCCGGACAGACCATGCTGGTCAACGCCCTGGACGCCCACCCGGCGGCCCTGGTGGCCACCCGCTTCACCCCCGGCCGGTTCGCCCGGCTGATCGAACAGCGCAAGGTCGGCAGCGTCTTCGTCGTCCCGGCGATGGCCGCCGAGCTGCTGAACGCCGGTGTCCAGAGCCGCTTCGACCTCTCCTCGGTCCGGTTGCTCGGCTCGACCGCGGCCGCTCTGCCGCCCACGGTCGCGACCGCGCTCACCCGGGCGTTTCCCAACGCCACCGTGGTGAACTACTACACCTCCACCGAGGCCGCGCCCGCCCAGACCGCGATGGTCTACGACCCGGCGCGCCCGACCGCGCTCGGCCTGGCCGCGCGTGGCAGCGTGATGGTGGCGGGGCCCGACGGCCGCCCGCTGCCGGCGGGGGAGACCGGCGACGTCCACCTGCGCTCCCCAGGGGCCCAGCGCGCGTACTACCGCGACGCCGAGGCCGGTGCGGCCGTCTTCCGCTCGGGCTGGGTGCGGATGGGAGATGTCGGATTCCTCGACGAGGACGGCTACCTGCACCTGGTGGACCGCGAGTCCGACGTCATCAAGTCCGGTGCCCACAAGATTTCCACGCTCCAGGTCGAGGCCGCCGCGCTGGAGCACCCGGCGGTCGCCGAGGTGGCGGTGGTCGGCCTCCCGCACCCGGTGCTCGGGATGGGCGTGGGCGCGGCCGTCGTCCCGGTCCCCGGCGCCGACTTCGACCCGGCCGGCCTGCGTGTCTTCCTCGCCGACCGGCTGGCCGCCCACGAGATCCCCACCCGGATCACCGTTCTGGACGCACTGCCGCGCAACGAGGGCGGCAAGCCGCTCAAGCGCGCCGTGCGCGACCTGCTCGCCGCCCCGGCCTGACCGGCCACCGTGCGGCCGGGCAGGGACCGGCGGCCCGACCACGCCGCCGTTCGCCCACCCGCGCCTGCCGGGGCGCGCCCGCCCGCGCCCCCACTCCGTGGCACCTCCCGACCCCTGAAGCGAGTTGTCGATGCCTGACCGCACCCTGGACCCGAGGCCGACCGCAGATGCGGCCGCGGCCGCCGTCCCCGCCGCAGCACCCACCGACGCGCCTGCCGTCGACGGGTCCACCGACGCGCCTGACATGCAGGGGCCCGCCGTCCCCGCGCCCGCCGTCCTCGGGCCCGCTGTTCCCGCTGTTCCCGCTGTTCCCGCGTCCCCCGCACAGCAGGGCGTCTGGATCACCGAACGCCTCGGTGCCGCAAGGTCCGGCCTCCACCTGCCGCTGCGGATCACCTTCGACCGGGTGGACGCCGCCGCGCTGGCCGCGGCCTGCACCACCGTGGCCGGCCGACACCCGGCGCTGCGGTCGGTGCTGGTGGAGCACGACGGCACCCTCGAACTCCGGCCCAGCGAGGCCGGGTTCACCGTCACCGAGGTCGACGCGGCCGCCGGCGGTCCGCAGGGCCTGGCTGAACTGCTGGCCGAGGAGACCGTCCGTCCGTTCGCCCTGGACGCCGGGCCGCTGGTCCGTTTCACCCTGTTCCACGGTCTCGACGGGCGTGCCGATCTGCTGATCGTCGCCCACCACGCCGTCTTCGACGGCGTCTCCAAGGACGTCCTGGTCGCCGATCTGGCCGCCGCCTACAACGCCCTGGTGGCGGGCGGCGGGCGCGGGCCGGAGGAGAACTCCCCTGCCGGGCAAGGCCACCCGGTCGTGCCCGCCCCGGACCCGGCGCTGGTCAAGGAGGCCGCGGACTGGTTCGGCCCGCGGTGGTCCGACCCCGCCGACGTGCTGCTGCCCGGCATCCGGCGCACCGCTCGCGGCGCAGGCTCCGGCCAGGCCGTGACCCGCCCGCTGGACCACGCCGCCCTCGGCGCGGCCGCCCGTGCCTGCGGCGTGACCACCTTCGAGTTCCTGCTCACCGCCGTGCACGTCCTGCTGCGCCGCTACGGCAACAGCGATGCGCCGGTGGCCCTGCCGCTCTCCACCCGGACGCCCGAACTGGCGGAGGCGATAGGTCTGTTCGTCAACGAGCTGCCGCACCACGCGCCGCCCGCGGGCGAGGCGGCACCCGGGTTCGCCGAGTTCGCCGTCGCCGTCCGGGCCGGCCTGCGTGAGTTGTACCGGTTCCGCACCGTGCCGTTCGGGGCCGCGGTCGGCGGCCTCACCCCGCGGGTCGGCCTCACCCCGGTCTCCTTCGGCTACCGGTGCCGCACCGGCGAGCCCGTCTTCACCGGCACGGACGCCCGCGTCGACTGGATGGCCTTCAACCACACCGCGCGCAACACCCTGCACCTCCAGGTGGTCGACGCCCCCGACGATTGCCAGCTCAGCCTCCAGTACGACCCGGCGGTCCTCGCCCCCGAGGCCGCCCACCGGATCGCCGGCCACTTCGAGACCCTGCTCGCCGCCGCAATAGCCGACCCGGCGACGGCCGTCGACGCCCTGCCCCTGCTCGACGCGGCCGAACACCGGCTGGTCACCGAGGGCTGGAACGACACCGCCCGCCCGTACCCCGCGGACCGCACCGTGGTCGACCTGTTCGACGCGCAGGCCGAGGCGACCCCGGAGGCGATCGCGGTCACCGCAGCCGACGCCTCCCTCCGCTACCGCGAACTGCGCGAGCGGTCCGTCGAGCTCGCGGGACGGCTGGCAGCGCTGGGTGTCGGACCCGGCTCGCTGGTCGCGCTCCACCTGGACCGCGCCTCGCGGCTCCCGGCGGCCCTGCTTGCCGTGCTGCGCACCGGCGCCGGGTACCTGCCGCTCGACCCCAGCCATCCGGCCGACCGGCTGGCCTTCGTCCTCGCCGACGCCGGCGCCGCCCTGTTGCTCGCCGACGGCGAGCCGGCCGCCGAGGTCGCCGCCGCCGCGCCCGTCGTGGTGCGGCTGGACGAGCAGAAGGGCGCGGGCGAGCCGACCGGGAGGGTCACCGCGCCCGGCCCGCAGGACCGCGCGTACGTGCTCTACACGTCGGGCTCGACCGGCCGTCCGAAGGGCGTGGCGGTCGGGCACCGGGCGCTGGTCAACCTGCTCTCCTCCTTCGCCGACCGGCTCGGCTCCGGGCCGGACGACGTCTGGCTGGGCCTCACCTCGCTCTCCTTCGACATCTCCGGGCTGGAGCTCTACCTGCCGCTGATCACCGGCGGGCGGCTGGTGCTGGCGCCGGACGGCCTCGCCCTGGACGGCCCGGGTCTGAACGCGCTGATCGGCCGTGAGGGCGTCACCCACGTGCAGGCCACCCCCTCCGGCTGGCGGGTGCTGCTGAGCGGCGCCGAGGGCCCCGGTCCCGGTGCCGTCACCGGGCTGGTCGGCGGCGAGGCGCTGCCGCTGCCGCTCGCCCGCGAGCTCCGGGCGCGGACCGCGCGGCTGTTCAACGTCTACGGGCCCACCGAGACCACCATCTGGTCCACCTGCGCCGAGCTCCCCGCCGGGCCGGAGACGGTCGGGATCGGCCGCCCCATCGCCAACACCCGTGCCTACGTGCTCGATCCGCACCGCCGTCCGCTGCCCGTCGGCGTCGCCGGGGAGCTGTACCTGGGTGGTGACGGCGTCGCCCACGGCTACCTCGGCCGGCCGGAACTGACCGCCGAGCGCTTCGTCGAGGACCCGTTCGGCCCGCCCGGCTCCCGCCTCTACCGGACCGGCGACCTGGCCGCCTGGACAGCGGAGGGAGAACTGGACTTCCTCGGCCGGATCGACCACCAGGTGAAGATCCGCGGCCACCGGATCGAGCTCGGCGAGATCGAGGCCCGGCTGCTGGAGCACCCGGCGGTCACCGAGGCGGCCGTCACCGTCGACGTGGACGCCACCGGTGCGGCCCGTCTGGTCGGCCATCTGGTGGCCCGGCCGGCCGCCGGGGAGCCGCCGACCCCTGCGGAGCTGCGCGAACACCTGCGCAGGACGCTGCCCGCCTCCATGGTTCCGCAACTGTTCGTGCTGCTGGCGGCGATGCCGCTGACACCCAACGGCAAGCTCGACCGCCGTGCCCTGCGCGTGCCGACGGGCACGGAGGCGGCGACCGCGGGGCGGTCGGCAGCGGCTCAGGTGGTCGTGGACCAGTCGGCAGTGGACCAGTCGGCGGCGGCTCAGGTGGTCGTGGAGTCGGAGGCGGTGGAGCCGGAGGGTGCGGAGCCGGGCGTCGGAACCGCCTCGGACCCGCTCGTCGTCGAGCTCGGCGTGATCTGCTCCGAGGTGCTCGGCATCCCGGACATCACCGCGGACGAGGACCTCTTCGACCTCGGCGCCCACTCGCTGATGTTCATCCAGATCGGCGCCCGGATCCGCAAGTCCTTCGGCGTGGAGGTCGACCTCGACGTCTTCTTCGACACCCCGACCGTGGCCGAGATCGCCGAAGCAGTGAAGGAGCAGTTGTGACGGACCACCTGAACACCGACCACCTGAACACCGACCACCTGAACACCGACCAGCTGAGTACTGGCCGCGACCCGGCAGCCGACCACCCGAACGGCAGTCGGCCGGATACCGCACGTGCGGGCGGCCTGCTGGGCGTCCTGGCCGGGATCGTCTCCGACGCCAGTGACGGGGAGCTGAGCGCCGCCGAGCTGCTGGCCGACGCCGATACCCCGTTCGTCGCCCTCGGTATCGGTTCGCTCGCCCAACTCCGTCTGGTGGACGCGGTGGAGACCCGCTACGAGGTCTTCCTCGACCTCGACGGGGACGGCGACTTCCTGCGCAGCCTCGCCGCGCTCGCGGAGCACCTGACCACCGAGCACGGGATCGAGGACCACGCGGCCGATGGCAACGCGGCCGAGGACCACGCGGCCGATGGCAACGCGGGCGACGAGCACGGGGTCCCGCAGGCGGGTGCCGGCGCGGGCTGAGCACGCCGGTTCTCACCATCGTCCGCGCTCGTCGGAAAGCACCGGGGCCCGTCAAAGGGCCCCGGCCGGCGTTCCGGCCACCGTGCCATCGGACGCTCGCGCGGGGGCCTGCGATGCAGCGGGGCCGGGCGGTGATTCCGCAGCCTCGGACCAGGTCGCCCACCGCAAGCGCAACGGCCCAACGTGGCAGGCCGCCCGCCTCGAGCGCGAGGCCTACGAGAAGCGCAACCGCGTCGAACGATGCACCAGCCGCCCGAAGAGACGGAGCGGCCTGGCGACTCGCCGCAGGAAGACCACCACCGTCCTCGGCCCGGGCATGGACCGCTGAACTCTCGATCCGAGTCGGTCAACTGAGCTCGCGTCATGGGAGACGGATCCTCCGGATCAGGCCCTGCTGCGAGGGTTGAATCCCGCAGATCGTCCATCATCCGATGTCCACTGTGAGGGCGCTCTGAGGGCGCTCTCGGTTCCTGATTCATTTCAGCTGTCACACATCTGTTCGTCATTCACATCAGTTGCTACAGTCCCTGCTTGCAGTGACCTTGTACGTGCCGACTCCCGCGCCATCCACCAGGGAAAGTGGAGAACAGCCATGAGTTCGCTTCCTCGCCGCATCGCCGCCGTGACTCTCGCCTCGGCAGCCCTGCTCGGCTTCGCAGGTGCCGCCACCAACGCGTCGGCCAGCACCGTCAAGTACTTCAAGGCCTACGGCGTCAACCCGGTCTACGCCGGCAACCGGGCCTGGGCGGCCGCACATGCAGCGGGGTACACCGACGACCAGTGCGGCGCGGAGAGCGACGTGATCTCGCCCGGCTACTGGGTGGTCGTCGTCACCTGCGTGAGCTGACCGGACACCACGTGCCCGGCCCGGCGGGGCAGCCGGCCGGGCCGGGCACTCCCCGCTGCACCCCGATCCGACCCTTGATCGAACAGGGGCCGGATCGAGAGTGCAGGCTGGAGACCCGGCAGTGGGATGACTCGGCCTGTGGGGCGTCCACGGGGCCGGCACCCGGCGTGCGGGCAGGGTGCCGGCCGCTCCGGACGAGGCCGGCGGCCGGGCACCACCGCAGGGTGCGTCGGCATCGCGACCACTCCCGGCGGGACGAGCCCCGGGCGGCGAGTCGGATGTCACGCCGTGATCGGTGGGTGAGGTCCCGGGCCCCCCGGCCCGCCGAGTGTGCGGGCCGGGGGCTTTCGTGTGCCCTGCGGGCTCAGCCCGTGACGGCCGCCAGGACGCGCTCCTCGACCGCGCGCAGGAACGGCTCGACCGCGGCCGCCGGGAAGTGGCGGGTGTCCACCAGTAGGGTCGCGACCGCCTCGCCGTCGCGGTGCGCCAGGCCGAAGAAGAACTTGCAGTCCTGCCGTGCCCACCGCGACCGCCAGCCGAACCGTCCGGCCGGGAGGTCGGCGGGCTCCACGGGCTCTGCTGACGGGCCCCTGCCGGCGGTGTCGGCGGCCCGGTCGGCGGCGCGGTCGGGGGAGCGTTCCGGCTCCCGGTGGTCGTTGAAGAGCGCGTTGAGGTCCATTGCGGTGCCGCGCCGCTTCTCCTCCGCCTGTACCGCGGCGGCCAGTGCGTCCGGGTCGTAGTGGCCGTGCCGGGAGGTCTGGAGCTGGGATCGCCAGGCCTCCCGGGCGAGTTGGTCGAAGTCGCCGGTCGTGCCCAGGACGACCAGCCCGTTCTGGGCGAAGGCGCCGACCGCTGTCCGCTGGGCCTCGCTCACCCGGTTTCCCAGGATCACCTTCAGCGGCACCGCGGTGGCGCCCGTGCGTGCGCCCAGTTCCAGCCCGACGGCGGCGAGGACGACCGCGCTGGCCGAGGTTCCGGTGCGCACCGCGGCGGCCCGGCTCGCCAGGTCCAGCCGGGGGCAGTCCAGTTGGCCCTCCCACCAGCGCTCGGCTTCCTCGGGGCCGGCCGTCCCGGAGCTCGGCTCCGCCTGGTCGGTCTCCGCCGGGCCGCCGGCCACGGCGGGGTGGCCGGTCTCCGCTGGACGGCCGCTCGTCTCCGGGTCGGTCTCCTCGGGCCAGAGCGAGGCCGGGATGCCGGCCAGCTGTCGGGTCCAGAGGGCGAGGGCCGCCGCGCTGCGGGCGGCCGCCTGCGGGCCGGCCTCGTATCCGGCCTGCTCCCTCGGCTGCCGGCCCGGCACCGGCGGGGGCAGGGTACCGGGGCGTCGGCGCTGCTGGGCGAGAAGGCGGCGCAGGTCGTCCCGGACCACCTGGGCTCCGGTGCCGTCGGCGGCGATGTGTGCCATGGTCAGGACGGCGCCGGCGACCTGTCCGTTCGCCACGACCGCACTGACCCGGACCGGGAGAGCGCCGCCGGCGAGGCCGTCCGCGGTCGCCGGCAGCTCGAACCGGATCGCCCTGTCCTGCGCGGCGACGCGCTCCAGGACGGCGGACAGCGGCTCGCCTTCCGGGGCCGGGACCAGTCGCAGGTGCAGCACACCCGACCCGTGCAGCACCTGCTCCAGGGCGCCGTCGGACCCCGTGCGGTAGAGGGTGCGGAGCGACTCGTGCCGTTCCAGCAGTGACCGCACCGCCGCGCCGAACGCGGCCGGCTCGACGGGGTGGCGCAGCTCCAACGGCAGCGCGATGTTGAAGTAGTGGTCGTCGGGCGCGTACCAGGTGATCGGCGCCCAGATCGTCCGCTGCCCCCAGGTCGCCGCGGTGACGCCCTGTGCGAGCCCGTCGAAACGGACCTCCAGGCGCTCGTCTGCCGGCCCTCTGCCGTTGTCCATCAGGAGATCCCCCGTCCGCGCCCACCCGAAGTGGTTCAGACCAATATGTGGCACCGGATCCTAGGCCACCGGCCCGCGCGCGGCTACCGTCCGCCGGGAAGCGGAATCATGTACCGCACGGTTGGTTTCTTGGCGGCCCGGATGCAGTCGGCCGACAGCGGAACAGCGGCAGCGGTCCGGAATATCGGGGTGGTTAAGATACGGGCTGTTTGGTTTTGTTCAATCGCTGTGGCGGGTGGGTGGTCGTATGGTGCGGCAGGAGCGGGCGGTGCGGACACGCCGGCTGATTCTGGAGGCGGCGGCCTCGGTCTTCGACGAGTTCGGTTACGAAGCGGCGACGATCGGCGAGGTGGTGGCCCGGGCCGGCGTGACCAGGGGCGCGGTCTACTTCCACTTCGCGTCCAAGCGGGAGCTGGCGCAGGGCGTGGTGGAAGAGCAGTTCGTCCAGGACGTCATCCCCGAAAGGGCCTGCAAGCTCCAGGAGTTCGTGGATACCGGCTTGGTCGTGGCGTACCTGATGCCGCGCGACCGGCTGCTGAGCGCGGGGGCACGGCTGTCGCTCGGGCCGGACGTCCACGGCGATCTGGGCGGCGGGGCGATCCCGGGGTGGATCGCGCGGCTGGAGGACCTGCTCAAGGCGGCGGGGGAGCGGGGTGAGCTTCTGCCGCAGGTGGTGCCGGCCGACACCGCCTGGCTGGTGACGGCGGCTTGGACGGGCGTGCAGATCCAGTCGCAGAAGCTCTCGGGCCGTGCGGACCTGGAGCAGCGGGTGGCCGGCCTCTTCCGGCACCTGATGCCGGCCGTCGCGGTGCCGGGCGTGCTGGCCGCGCTGGAGATGGACGCCGGGCGGGGTGCCCGGGTGGTCGCGGAGGTGTCGGCCGCGCGCCCGGCCGAGCGCCCGGTCGTCGGCGCGGCCGAGGGGGCAGAGGGGGCCGAGGGCGTCGGGGGGTAACGGCCGGGCGGTTCCCGGGGATTCGGCAGTCGAGCGCGGCCCGTCTCGGGTCGTCGCGGACTGCCGTTTTCGTCTCCGTCCGACCGGCTGCAAGAAGATGCAGCGCGTCCGGTTTTCCATTGACAAACCGCTCGTCCCGTTTTTGGATGATCGCGTAGTCGAGCGGTGGGCCGAGCGCGGGTCGTCAGGGGCCCGCGCCGTCGAAGGCAGGCGGGACGGGGTGGTGGGCGTGGAGATCCGGGTGCTGGGGGCGCTGGAGGTCCGGGTGTGCGGGGTGTCGGTGGTGCCGTCGGCACCCAAACCCCGCCAGGTGCTGGCCCTGTTGGCCCTGAACGCCGATCAGGTGGTCCCCGCGGCCGTCCTGGCGGAGGAGCTCTGGGCGGGCCGCCCGCCCCGAACCGCGCGGACCACGGTGCAGACCTATGTGCTCCACCTGCGGGACCGCATCGCCGCCGCCCTCGGTGCGGCCGCCGTCGGGGGAGGGGCCGGTGGAGCCGAGCGGCCCGCCGGCCGACCGGCGGGAGGCGGGCCGGCCGGAAGTGACGCGGCTGGAACTGAATCGGCCGGAAGCGAATCGGCCGGAGGTGAACCGGTCGGAAGCGAACCGGCCGGAATTGAACCCGCCAAGACTGTTCTGGAGACGGCGGCGGGAGGTTACCGGTTGAATACCGGTGGGTGCACGGTGGATGTGCGGGAGTTCGAACGGCTCGCCGGGGCAGGCCACCGCGCCATGGAGGAAGGGGACGTTCCTTTGGCGGCACGGCAGTTGGCGAGCGCCCTGGCGCTCTGGCGCGGCGCGGCGGTGGCTGACGTCCCGGCCGGACCGCACCTGGGCGTCGAACTGCGCCGACTGGAGGAGACCCGCCTCTGCGCGCTGGACCAGCGGATCGACGCCGACCTCCGGCTGGGTCGGCACCGCGTGCTGCTGGCGGAGCTGACGGTGCTGGTCGAGCGGTACCGCACCCACGAGAGCCTGCACCGCCAGCTCATGCTCGCCCTGCACCGTTCGGGCCGTCGGGGCGAGGCGCTGGAGGTGTACCGCCGCCTCCGGGGCACCCTGGTCGGGGAGTTGGGGATCGAGCCGTCGGCGGAGTTGCGGCTCCTGCAGCGGGAGATCCTGCTGGCGTCCCCGGAGGAGCAGCCGGAAGCCGGGCAGCCGGCGACGGAGCGACCGGTGGCGGGCCTTTCGCTGACCGGCCGTCCGGGGGCCGGGCAGCTCCCGGCCGGTTGGCCGGCGACGGAGCCGTCGGCGCCGGAACGACCGGTGGCGGGTGCGGGGCGGTTCCTGCGCACGGGGTAGCCGCACGGGCGGGCGGGCAGCAGAGGCGGACGCGAACGCGTCGCCGGGGATGAGGAGTTGTGGGCCGGTTGGGACAGGAGAGGTCGGAGCGGACACGCGGGCGGCTGGTCCGGGAGGGAGCGGTGCGGTTCGACCGGTCCGGCTACGCGGGGGCGACGCTCGCGGAGATCGCGTCCGCGGCCGGGGTGACGAAGGGCGCGCTGTACTTCCACTTCAGCTCCAAGGAGGAGCTGGCACGGGCGGTGGTGGCCCACGCCGAGCGGGCGCTGCGCGGCGCCCTCGGCACGCTGCGGGCCGGTTCCTCGCCGCTCCAGGCGCTGATCGACGCGGGGTACTGGCTGGTCGCGGCGCTGCACACGGACCCGGTGGTCCGGGCGGCTTTCCGGCTCGGCCACGAGGACGGCGCCTGGCAGGGCGAGGGCGAACCGGTGGCCGGCGTGCGCGGTATCCAGGGAGTCTGGGCGGGAGCCGTCCGGGAGCTGCTGGCGGGCGCGCGGCGGGCGGGGGAGCTGCGCGGGCGCTCGGGCGGCACGGGCCCGGAGTCCCTGGTGGTCGCCGCGGCCTGCGGCCTGGAGGTGCTGGGCGTGGCCACCCGTGACCGGGCCGACCTGCACCGCCGGATGGAGGCGCTCTGGGAGTGGCTGCTGCCCTCCCTGGTACCCCCGGGCGCGGTCGGCTCCTACCGTACGGCGGCCCCGCCTGCCCTCTGACCAGCGGTGACGCGGACGCGCCCGGGTGGCCGCCCGGTCGGCGCCCGGTGGTCGTCCAGGACCGGCTCACGACCGTCGATGTCAGTGGTCGGCGCGATGATGGGCGGTATGAAGGACGCAGCCACCATGGCCTCTCCCGCTGCCCTGGCGTCTCCGGACGCCTACGCCGACGCCGTCGCCACGGCCGTACGGGCCGCCGCCGCGTACTACGCCGACGGCTCCACCCCGCTCGGCGACGACGAGTACGACGCCCTGGTGCGCGCCATCGAGGCGTACGAGGCCGAGCACCCGCAGCAGGTGCTGCCCGACTCTCCGACCGGAAAGGTCGCCGGCGGCGCGGTGGTGGGCGACGTCCCGCACTCGGTGCCGATGCTCTCGCTCGACAACGTCTTCTCCGCGGAGGAGCTGGAGTCCTGGGCGGCCGGACTGGAGCGGCGGCTGGGCCGGCCGGTCGCCGCCTGGTGCGTGGAGCCCAAGCTCGACGGCCTCGCCGTCGCCGCCCGCTACCGGGCGGGCCGCCTGACCCAGGTGCTGACCCGCGGCGACGGCCTCGCCGGGGAGGACATCACCCACGCCGCCGACGCCGTCCTCGGCCTGCCCGGCCGGCTCACCGAGCCGGTCGACATCGAGCTGCGCGGGGAGGTGCTGCTCACCCAGGAGCAGTTCGAGCACGCCAACGCCGTCCGCACCGAGCACGGCGCCACCCCCTTCGCCCATCCGCGCAGCGGTGCCGCCGGCACCCTGCGGGCCAAGGACCGGCCGTACCGGATCGAGCTGACCTTCTTCGCCTACGGAGCGGTCGGCCTGCCCGGGCTCGACCACGGCGAGCTGCTGGGCCGCCTGGCCGTGCTCGGTGCCAACACCGCGGCCAGTACCGCCGCCGACCCGCGGCGCTGCACCACGCTGGACGACGTCCGCCGGCGGATCGACGCCATCGCCGCCCTGCGCGACGCGCTGCCGTTCGGCATCGACGGCGTGGTGGTGAAGGCGGACGCGGTCGCCGACCAGGAGGGGGCCGGTTCCGGCTCGCGCGCCCCGCGCTGGGCGGTCGCCCGCAAGCTCCAGGCCCAGCACAAGGTCACCCGGCTGCTCGGCGTCGAGTGGAACGTCGGCCGGACGGGAATCATCGCCCCCCGCGCGGTCCTTGAGCCGGTGGTCATCGACGGCGTCACCGTCACCTACGCCACTCTGCACAACCCGGCCGACATCGAGCGCCGCGGCCTGATGATCGGCGACCAGGTGTTCGTCTACCGCGCGGGCGACGTCATCCCCCGCGTGGAGGCGCCGTTGGTGGACGAGCGGACGGGTGCCGAGCAGCCGATCGCGTTCCCGCAGGCCTGCCCGCGCTGCGGCGACGCCATCGACACCTCCGAGCAGCGGTGGCGCTGCGTGCGCGGCCGCGGCTGCCAGGCCGTCGCCTCGATCGTCTACGCGGCCGGGCGCGACCAGTTGGACATCGAGGGGCTCGGCGGCACCCGCGCCGTCCAGCTGGTGGAGGCCGGGCTGGTCGCCGACCTCGCCGACCTGTTCACCCTCACCCGGGAGCAGCTGCTCACCCTGGACCGGATGGGGGACACCAGTGCCGACAACCTGCTTGCCGCGATCGGGACGGCCCGTTCCCAGCCGCTGAACCGGGTCTTCTGCGCGCTCGGCATCCGCGGCACCGGGCGGACGATGTCCCGCAGGCTCGCGGCGCACTTCGGCAGCATGGCCGCGATCCGGGCCGCCGACGCCGAGGCGCTGGCCGGGGTGGACGGCATCGGGGTGGAGAAGGCGGCCGTCATCGTCGCCGAACTCGCGGACGTCTCGGATCTGTTGGACCGGCTGGCGGCCCAGGGCGTCGGCATCGCCGTCACCGCGCCGGCCGCCGCCGTGAGCGTCTCGGGCACCGTCACCGCCGAGGGGTCCGGCGCGGAGCAGGAGGCCGGGGCGCCGGCACCACTGGCGGGCCAGAGCGTCGTCGTCACCGGCGCGATGACCGGACCGCTGGCCGAGCTGTCCCGCAACGCGGTGAACGAGCTGATCGAGCGCGCCGGAGGCAAGGCCTCCTCGTCCGTCTCGAAGCGGACCACCCTGCTGGTCGCCGGCGAGAAGGCCGGCTCCAAGCGGGCCAAGGCCGAGGAGCTCGGCATCCGGATCGTCACCCCGGACGAGTTCGCCGACCTGGTCGCCGACCACCTGGCCTGACGCCTCCGCGACGGCATCGGACCCGGCCGACCGGCCTGCCCGACCACGGTCGGCCCGACTTCTGCCGGTCGGGCACCTGACCCGGGGCCCGGTCGCGGATCGGTCAGGGCCGACACGGGAATGCCGGACCGGGCTGTCCCTGCTGAGGTGTCCGTCGAACGCGTACAGGGTCGAACACGGACAGGAGGGACAGGTGGGGGGAGCGATGGTGGGGCAGGCCTGGCAGGCGGCGCTGGCGCGGCTCTGTGCGGTCGCACTCCCGGAGGACGAGTCGGCCAACTTGCCGGACGAGGTCTTCGACGCCGTGAACGACCTCATCGAGGCGTACGGCGCGGACGACATCGCCGAGATCGTGGCCCGGGCCGTGCACGCGGGGCAGGCCACGGTCGGACAGGCGACCACCCTCCTGAACGTCGCGGCGTGGTCCGGGACGGACAACGGGGCTTCGATGAAGCTCACCCTGGACGACTGGGTGCGGCGGGCGGACGACACCGTCCGGCTGTCGATGGCTCTTCACCACGAGGTGTACCTCCTCCCCACCGCGGCCGAGATGACGGCCGTCCTCACGGACGTCGCCGCCCGGTTCCCGGAACACCGCGCCATCTGCCAGGACCGCATCGCGGGCCGCCGGGGCGACTGACCCCGGCGGCCCGGACACCGAGGGGGATCCCGGTAGGGCGACCGGGGTCACCGGAGCCACCGGGGCGACCGGAGTCAGCGGGGCGACCGGGGCCACCGGAGTCGGCGGGTGGTCTCAGAGCGGGTCGGCCGTGGGCGCGGGGTCGAGGAGCGGCCCGAGCGCCCGGTGCAGGTCGGCCGGCTCGCGGTAGAGCAGCCCGGTCATGCCGAGGCGGCGGGCGGCCTCGACGTTCTCGGGCCGGTCGTCGACGAAGAGGCACCGGCCGGGGGAGACCCGGGCCTGGTCCGCGGCGAAACGGTAGATCCGCGGATCGGGCTTGGCCGCGCCGACGCGGGCGCTGTTGACCACGCCGTCGGCGAGCCCGGCGAGCCCCAGCGCGGCCAGGTCCTCGTCCAGCCACACCGTGGCGTTGCTGACGAGCAGGACGGTGCAGCGCTGCCGGGCCCGGCGCAGCAGGTCGACGACGGCGGCGTCCGCGCGGGCCGGCACCCGGGTGAAGGCGGTGGCCAGTTCGGCGGCCGGGCCCGCCGGGACGCCGTCGCCGCGCAGACGCCCGGCGATGGCCTGGGCCCACTGCTCGCGGGTGAGTGCCCCGAGCACCAGCTGCTCTGCGATCCCGGGGCCGAAGGCCGCCTGCGCGGCTCCGCCCTCGGGCAGTCCCGCCGCGTGTTCGAGGAGGGCGATCCCGCGGTGGTCGAAGAAACGGATCACCCCGTCGATGTCGCACAGCACGGCGTCGAAGGGCGGCTTGCCAGGGTCTGCGGAGGTCGTCATCGCCCTTGGATACCACTCCGCACCGGTCCGCCGGGGTGAATCCGGCAGACGCACGGGCGGGCGGCGAGGGTGCGATAGGGTGGCGGCGCCGAATGTAACCACGGACTCGGGGAGGTGAGACCCATTACCGGTGTGTCGGAGCGGGTGCTCCCCGGAAACGACCGTGATGGCGTGGTGCCGCAGTTCTAGTGGTGCCGCTCAGGCGCGGTGACGGTTTTTCGGGAAGCCCCGGCGGATTTCTTCTTCTGCCTGTTCTTTGAGGGGTTTCTCCTTGTCGGTTTTTTCTTCTGCACTGCTGCGTTCGTCCGTGGCCACCCGTCTGCGTGCCGCCGGGTGCGTGTTCGCCGAGGACGAGGCGCGCATCCTGCTGGACGCCGCGGCCACGCCCGCGGACCTGGCCGTGATGGTCCGCTCCCGGGCCGCCGGCCGCCCGCTGGAGCACGTGGTCGGCTGGGCGGAGTTCGGCGGCCTTCGGGTGGCGGTGGACCCGGGTGTGTTCGTGCCCCGGCGTCGAAGCGAGTTCCTGGTCGAGACGGCCGCCGGGCTGACGCCCGAGGGCGCGCTCGTGGTCGACCTCTGCTGCGGCAGCGGCGCCCTGGCCGCCGCCCTGGCGGCTTCGGTCGGCCGGCCGGTCGAGGTGTACGCGGCGGACGTCGACGAGGCCGCGGTCGGCTGCGCCCGCCGGAACCTGGCCGGCGTCGGCGGCCGGGTGTTCCGGGGCGATCTCTTCGAGCCGCTGCCCGGCGCCCTGCGCGGCCGGGTGGACGTGCTGCTGGCGAACGTCCCGTACGTGCCCACCGCCGACATCGAACTGCTGCCCGCGGAGGCCCGGGTGCACGAGGCGCGCCCGGCTCTGGACGGCGGTGCGGACGGCCTGGACGTGCTGCGCCGGGTGGCCGGGGAGGCCCCGCAGTGGCTGGCCCCGGGCGGCTCGCTGCTCTTCGAGACCAGCGAGCGCCAGGCCCCCGCGGCCCTCGCCGTCGTCGGCTCGGCGGGGTTGGACGCCGCCCTCTCCTGGTGCGAGGACCTCGACGCGACCGTGGTGACCGCCACCCGCCGCTGAGGCCGCTGACCCCTCCGAGCAGCGGCTGCGTCCGGGGCGCCGACTCGTCCGGGCCGCCGAGTCGCCCGGGCCCGTCTCTGCGGGCCCGGGGACCTCGGCGGCCCCGGACCTCCCGTCACCTGCGGAATTCCGATTGCCCCGTAGGCCCCCGGGGTGGTGAAGTGCACGCATGGAAACTGATCATGACAAGCTGCTCGCCCTCCTCGACGCCCGGATGCGCCGCGGCGTGCAGTCGGAGACCGTCTCCGCCCGGATCGAGCACACCCCGCACGTCGTGCGCCAGAGCGGTTCCGACAAGGTCTGGAACGGCATCCTCTGGTCGGACCTCGAATCCGGGACGGCCGATGCCGTGATCGCCGAGCAGATCCGCCACTACGCCGGGCTCGGCCAGGACTTCGAGTGGACGCTCTACGCCCACGACCGCCCCGCCGACCTCGGCGGCCGCCTGGTCGCCGCGGGATTCACCCCGGAGGAGAGCGAGACCCTGCTGGTCGCCTCCGTCGCCGACCTCGTCCGCCGGACGTCGGAGACGGACGCGCCGGCCGGGATCGAGCTGCGCGAGGTGACCGACGAGGCCGGCGTGGCACAGGTCGTCGCCGTCCACGAGCAGGCCTTCGGCACCGACGGCACCCGGTTGGGCCGGCGGATCTCGGCCCAGCTCCAGGAGAGCCCGGAGACCTTCCGCGTCCACCTCGCCGTCGCCCACCACGACGGCCGCGAGATCCCGGTGAGCTCGGCCCGGCTGGAGCTGTACCCCGGCACCGGCTTCGCCGGCCTCTGGGGCGGCGGAACCCTCGCCGAGTGGCGGGGGCGCGGCGTCTACCGGGCGCTGGTCTCCCACCGGGCGCGGATCGCGGCCGAACTCGGCTACGAGTACCTCCGCGTCGACGCCTCCGACCAGAGCCGGCCGATTCTCGAACGCCTGGGCTTCGCCGCCCTGACCACCATGACCCCGTACCAGTACCGGTACCAGGCCCAGGCTCAGGCCCAGTCCCGGCCCTGACCGGGGCGGATGCCGCGACGGGCCCTCCTCCGCGCCCGCCCGGTCCGGAGGCCGCCGGTGGAGGGGCGCTCAAGGCCCGCTCGACGGCGCTTGGCCCGCGCACCCGGGCGTGGTTGGCTCGCCGGAGCCACGTAGACGCGTGCGTATGGAGCTGAGCCCGGCGGCTATGGTCCGCCCGCCCGGACTGGAATTGACTGGTTGCCATGACGGACAACACGCAGAACACGCAACAGCAGCACTCCGACTCCCGCACCGCCGGCCCCCTCGTCCTGGTGACCGGCGGGACGGGCAAGACCGGCCGCCGCGTGGCCGAGCGCCTGACGGCCTGCGGCCGGGAGGTCCGCATCGCCTCGCGCACCGCCCCCGTGCCGTTCGACTGGAACGACGACAGCACCTGGGCGCCGGCCCTGGAAGGGGTCGGCGCCGCCTACCTCGCCTACTATCCGGACCTCGCCTTCCCGGGGGCGGTCGAGACGGTCGGCGCCTTCTCCCGGCTGGCGGCCAAGGCCGGCGTGGAGCGGCTGGTCCTGCTCTCGGGGCGGGGTGAGGAGGCCGCCCGGGCGGCCGAGGACGCGGTGCGTTCGGCCGGTACGGGGTGGACCGTGGTGCGCTGCGCCTGGTTCAACCAGAACTTCGACGAGGACTTCTTCCTCGAATCCGTCCTGGCAGGGGAGTTGGTGCTGCCCACCGGGGACGCGGCCGAGCCGTTCGTGGACGCGGACGACATCGCGGACGTCGCGGTGGCGGCGCTCACCGGGAGCGGTCACGACGGCCAGGTGTACGAGCTGACCGGGCCGCGTCTGCTCACCTTCGCCGACGCCGCCGCCGAGCTGTCGGCGGCCACCGGGCGGGAGATTCGCTTCACCGCCGTCTCCGTGGAGGAGTACCGTACGGTGCTGTCCGCAGCCGGGCTGCCGGGCGACTTCGTCGACCTCTTCACGCTGATCCTCGACGGCCGCAACGCCCACTTGACGGACGGCGTCCGGCGGGTGCTGGGCCGCGAGCCCAGGGACTTCGCCGAGTTCGCCCGTGCGGCGGCCGCCACCGGCGTCTGGGACGCCTGACCCACCCGCGCACGGCCCCCGGGACCTCACAAGGGTCCCGGGGGCCGGCGCCGCCCGGCCTGCTCCGCTGCTCCGCTGATCCGCCCGCCCTGCCCCGCCGTTCGCGGCCCGCTCCACCACCTGGTCCGCCGCCCGCCCGACCGAAGGAACCTCGATGAGCCACGACCACACCACCGCACCGGCCTTTCCCGCCTCCGCCCCGAGAACGGCGGCGACCCCGGCGACGCCTGCGACCCCGGCGACGCCTGCGACCCCGGCCGCCGCCGGCCGCGGTCGGGCCGCCGGACCGCTCCTCGCGACCGCCACGGTGGCGATGGGTCTGATGGCGGGTCTCTTCTTCGCCTTCGACGTGTCCGTCATGCCGGGCCTGGCCAAGGGCGACGACCGCACGTACGTCACGGCGATGCAGAACATCAACAAGGCGATCGAGAACGGCCTGTTCGGCCTGGTCTTCGTCGGCGCGTTCGCGGTCACCGGCGCCGCCGCCTACCTCCAGTACCGCGCCGGACACCGCACCACCGCGCTCTGGGCCGGCGCCGCCACCCTGCTCTACGTCGCCGCCCTCGTCGTCACGATGGGCGTCAACATCCCGCTCAACAACGAGCTGGCCCAGGCCGGGGACCCGTCGCAGATCGCGGACTTCGCCGCGGTGCGCACCCGGTTCGAGTCCACCTGGGTCGCCACCAACATGCTGCGCACCGCGTTCTGCACGGCGGGCCTCGCCGCGCTGATCCGTGCCCTCCTCCTGCACGCCCGCGCCCAGCGCTGAGGCCCTCCCGGGCGGCAGTCGGGCGGCAAGAGGGCGGCAACCGGGCGGCGACCGGTCCGTCCTGGCGGGCAGCCGGTCGTCCTGGCGGACGCCCGGCCCTCCCGGCCGACCTCCGGTCATCCCGTGCGCGGGTCGGCGGGATCGCGGTGCTCGGCACGACCCGGACCACGGCGCCCACGCCTTCGAGGAGCAGTCCTCGCCCGTCACCCGGTCACCCGGTCACCCGGTCGACGGTCCTCCCGGCGCCGACCGGCGCCAGGGGGACGGGGGCGGGTCGCGCCCCTGCGCGTCGCCGTGCTCCCCCTGCGCCCCCTCGTGCTTTCGGCCAAGTCCACTGGGGTGCCGGTGACTTGGACGGCCGGGGTGGGTTCTAGAATCATGTCGGGCACAGCGACGACCCGGCGAAGGGGCGGCAGCCACCGTGAATCCCGCACTGCGACCGTTCCGTGTGGAGGGCAGGGCGATCCCGCTCGCCAAGTACCTTGCGGAGGAGGAGATCGGCGATCTCGTCGGCTGTTCGTGCATAGGCAACGAGGTGACGATCGACCTGTCGGACACGCACTTCCTGATCGGCCTGGTCGACCTGGGCGGGGGGCTGCGGCTGAACTTCCACATGGCGCACGACGGCCCGGCGCACGCCCGCTCCTGGAGCCGCCGGCTGCCCGCGGAGGCGGGGCCGCGCGAGATCGCCCGGCGGATCGCGCTGGACGTGGCGACCCTCGCCCGCGAGCTGGCGCCGCTGCGCGAGAAGCCCCCCGTGCCGCCGACGCCGCGCACGCCCCCGCCACACACGCCCCCTCCGCGCACGCCGACGCCTCGTACGCCCCAGCCTCGTACGCCGCGCAAGCCGTGACGCGCACGATGTGACACCCCCGGGCGAGCCCGGGTACAGGATCAACGCCCCCTGGGGCGTATGGACATTGACGGAGCATCACCCGGCTCGCGCCCCGAACTGCGTCACCGCCGCCGACGGGCGGGCGTTCGTACGGGCCGGGGCGGTGTCGTGCTACCCGGGGGCGGTCACGTCCGCGAAGGTGACCTCGGAAACCGCTGCCGGCGGGCGGAGAGCCCGACGGACGGCGTTGCGGAGCCAGTGGTGGGCTCCGTCGGCTGTGTGCCGGGGGTGCCAGGCCATGCCGATGGTCACGGGTGGCAGTGCCAGGGGGATGTCGAGGAGGTGCAGTCCGAGGGCGCCGGCGTCGTGGGTGAGGGGCGAGGGGGCGGCGCCGGGGAGTGCCGCGGGGACGAGGCAGACGACGTCGCTGCGGGCGGCGAGGGTCATCGCGGCCAGGTGGCTGGGGAGGACGACGCCGACCCGCCGGTGGAGGTCCTGCTCGGCCAGGGCGGTGTCGAGGGGACCGGTGAACCGGCCGCGGCGGCTGACCGCGACGTGTTCGGCGGCAGCGAGACGGGCCGGGGTCAGCGGCCCTTCGGTGAGCGGATGGCCGGGCCGGACGGCCGCCATCATGCGCAGGCCGACCAGTTCTTCGACCCGGGTTTCGGGGTCCACGTGGTCGATGGATCCGATCTCCAGGTCGATCCGGCCGTCGCGCAGGGCGGGGCCGGCCTCCAACTCCTCGGCCCGGATGCGGAACGAGACCCCCGGCGCCTCCTGCCGGGCCTGCTGCAGCAGTCCGGGGGCCAGCGCCGAGCCGACCAGGTCGGCGGCCTGGAGGGTGAAGGTGCAGCGGAGGCCGGCGGGGTCGACGCTCGCGCCGGGGCCGAGCAGCGCTCCGAGGCTGCGTACCACCGCGGCGGCCTCCTCGCGCAGGGCCTCGGCGCGCGGGGTGGGAACCATGGTCTGTCCGGCCCGGACCAGGAGGGGGTCCTGGAGGATGCGGCGCAGCCGGGCGAGGGTGCGGCTCATCGCGGCGGGTGAGGTGTGCAGGCGTGCGGCGGCGCGGGTCACGCTGTGCTCGGCCAGCAGGGCATCCAGCGCGATGGCGAGATTGGCGTCGATGACCGGATCCGGGCTGCTCACCAGCATTATTCCATTTCAGTCAATGATTCCGTGCCGAAGTTCCCATTGTGGCAGCACGGCGGGCCTCAGCAGGATGAGGGACGTACCGAACCGGCACGACCTGCGAGGTTTTCATGATCGTCATTACTGCTCCCACCGGGAACATCGGCCGTCACCTGCTCTCCCGGCTCCTGGAGTCCGCCCCCGCCGCGGGCGAGGAACTGCGCGTGATCGTGCGTGATCCCGCCCGGCTTCCGGCCGCGGCGCGCGGACGCGTCGAGGTGGTCACCGGGTCGCACGCGGAAGCCGAGGTCCTCGACCGGGCCTTCGAGGGGGCGGACGCCGTCTTCTGGCTCGTCCCCCCGGACGCCTCCCTGGCCCCGCAGGACGCCTTCAGCGGCTTCGCCCGCCCGGCCGTCAAGGCGCTCGCCGCCCACGGCGTCGGCCATGTCGTCGGCGTCTCCGCGCTCGGTCGCGGCACCCCGCTCGCCGGCCGGGCCGGCCTCGTCACCGCCTCCCTCGCCATGGACGACCTCATCGCCGGCACCGGCGTCGCCTACCGGGCCCTGGCCAACCCGTCCTTCTTTGAGAACCTCCTGGAGGAGGCCGGCTCGATCCGGGAGAAGGGCGTCTTCACCGACGTCGTCGACGCCGACCGTAAGGCCCCGCTCGTCGCCGTCGCCGATATCGCGACGGCCGCCGCCGGCCTGCTGCTGGACCGCTCGTGGACCGGCAGCGGCAGCGTCCCGGTCCTCGGGCCGCAGGACCTGTCGCCCAACGACCTGGCCCGCATCATGACCGAACAGCTCGGCCGCCCCGTCCGCTACGAGCGCCGGCCGCTCGACGAGCTGTACACCACCCTCGTCGGCCACGGCCTCAACGAGGCGTTCGTCCAGGGCCTAGTCGACATGAAGCGGGCCAAGGACGAGGGCCTCGACGCCGGCATCGCCCGCACCCCGGACACCACCTCGCCCACCAGCTTCGAGCAGTGGTGCGTCCGGACCCTCAAGCCCGCCGTCCTCTCCTGAAGGCCGGCACCGAACCCGGATCCTGAACTCCAGCACCCGGCGCCGGAAGCCCAGCGCCCAGCTCCTGAAGTCCACTACCCGGCTCCTGAGGTCCAGCGCCCAGCTCATGAGGTCCACTACCCAGCGCCGGAACCACACGGGCCCGGCGAACCAGGACCACCCGCCATTTCGGAGGCACCCCTGATGCCCGCTGAGAAGACCGGACCGCCGGTCACCGCGTTCATGCTGGTCAAGACCACACCCGAGTGGCTCGCTCTGACCGTCCAGGAACGCGTGGACGCCTTCACCACCCAGGTCCTGCCGACCATCGAGGCCAGGACCACCGGCGTCCGGTCACGCTTCTACGACACGGAGTTCTACTCCGCGCGCGTCACCGACGTCTGGGTGTGGGAAGCCGAAGACCACCACGCCTACCAGCTCCTCGTCGACGCACTGCGCGAAACCCCCTTCTGGGACCGCTATTTCGAGGTCGTCGACCTCCTCGTCGGCACCGAGAACGGCTACGCCCGGACCTACGGCCTCGAACCCGTCGCCACCATCAGCACCTGACACACCGCCCACCTGCGCAGCCGCTCACCCGCTCACCCGCTCACCCGCTCACCCGGGCCGGCGCCCTCCGGCGGCTTCGGCCGACCGGAGGGCACCGGCCCGGGCGGACCGGAACGTCACGACCCGACGACTGACCCACAACCTCGCGGGCCCTAACCTGTGGTCCGTGTACCAGCCCCAGCCCCGGAGGCGCGACCGGCGCCCGTCCCGCCGTGTGCCGCCGCAGGCGGTGCGACGCCGGGCGTCTCCGCTCACGGCCGCCGGCGCCGACGTGGTCCTGGTCGGCTACTTCTCCGCGAAACAGAAGGACTTCGAGGTGGTCATGGCGTCGGCAGTCGCGGAACTGGCAGCGCGCGGCGCTCGGGTCGTCGTGCAGATCGTGCAGCGACGGGGCGTCTCGGACGGTGGGGCCCAGAAGATGGGGCTGCCCTACTCCTCGCGGACTCTGCTGAGTCACGGAAAGGTCCGTGAGGTGGCGCTGGCCTGCGACCGGGCCGAGGCGGACGCGGTGATCTTCGTCGCCTCCCTGACCGGGCGTCAGCAGCGCGCGCTGACAGCCGTACTCGGCCGCCCCGCGGTCGGCCTCGCCGACATCCTCGCCGCCGGCTGACCGCGCAGTCGCGGCGGGTCCGTGGAAGGGGCCCGCGGGCTCGCGAACCGGACCGGCGGGCTCACGTGCTCCGGCCTTGGCTGAAAACCGGCCGATACCGATCGGCGCCGACCGGTGCTGACCGGTGCTGACCGGCGCCGACCGGCCGGGCGGGCTCAGCCCGTCGCGTTGCCGTGCAGCACCAGCGCCCAGCACAGGCACCCGAGCGCCGCCGTGCAGAGCAGGGCCCGCGCCACGTTCCACCGCACCCACCGCGCCTCGAACCGGCCACGCACCGCCCCCGGCTCCGCGATCCGCCCGGGCTCGCCGGCGGCGGCCAGGGCATCGTTCAGCGGAATGTTGATCACCCGCGTCACCACCAGCGACGCCCCGTAGAAGACCAGCGCCGCCACCGCCGCCGGCAGCACCCGGTGTCCGTCGGCCGGTAGGTGCAACGCCACGGCCGCAGCCGTGGCCACCAGCGCCCCCGCGAAACCCAGCAGGAACCACCCGTTGAGAATGGCCACGTTGATGCGCTGCATCACCTCGATGAACGTCCGGTCCTCCGTCCCGCGCAGGCCCGGCATCACCGAACACGCGTACGCGTAGAACAACCCCGCGCTCAGTCCGGTGGTGATCGTGGCGGCCACGAGTGCAATCACGCGCGACAGTTCCATCGGGCTCATCCCTCTTTCCGGCCAACGGCGTTGCGGCCGCGGCATCGCTGCCGGCGGTCGTGCTGCGCGCCCGCGTCGTCACCGACACCGGCCGCTCCGCCGATCATCCCCCGTACCGCCGGGCGTAGCCCGCCCGACCACTCAAGACTCTCTCAAATGACGGTCCGTCAATCCATGTTTCAACGTCTAGGCTTACCCCATGGACACTCTCACCGGCCTGCTCGACGGCCCCAAGGCCCGGGGAGCGTTCGTGCTCCGCTCGATCCTCAGCCCACCGTGGTCCCTGCGGATCGAGGACGGCGCACCGCTGTCGGTGGTCGCCCCGATCCGCGGGGACGCCTGGATCCTCCCGGAGGGCGGCGCTCCGGTGCTGCTGCGCCCCGGCGACGTGGCCATCGTGCGCGGGCCCGAGCCCTACACCGTCGCCGACAGGCCGGACACCCCGGTACAGGTGGTGATCGGCCCCGGACAGGTCTGCTCGCGCGACGGCGCCGACGTCTCCGCCTCGATGGCCCTCGGCGTCCGCACGTGGGGCGAGGTCCGGCCCGGCGACGACAACTCCTCCGTCCTGCTGTCCGGCACCTACCAGGCCGAGCACGAGATCGGCAGGCGCCTGCTGGACCACCTGCCGACCCTGCTGGTCCGCCCGGCCGGCGAGAACGCCGCCACCACCGAGGACACCCTGGTCCGCCTGCTGGCCGCCGAGACGACCCGCGACGAGCCCGGCCAGGAGCTGGTCCTGGACCGTCTGCTGGACCTCCTCGTCGTCGGCGTGCTGCGCAGCTGGCTCGCCACCCCGGACAGCGGCGCCCCTGCCTGGTACCAGGCCCAGCACGACCAGGTGGTCGGCCCGGTCCTGCGCCTGATGCACGACGACCCGGCCCGCCCGTGGACGGTCGCCGCACTGGCCGCCGAGGTCGGCGTCTCGCGCGCCGGCCTGGCCCGCCGCTTCACCGCGCTGGTCGGCGAGCCGCCGATGGCCTACCTGGCCACCTGGCGCCTGGCGCTCGCCGCCGACCTGCTGCGCGACCCCGGGCACACCGTCGCCTCGGTGGCCCGCCGGGTCGGCTACAGCAACGCCTTCGCCCTCAGCGCGGCCTTCAAGCGGGTCCGCGGCGTCACACCCCAGGAGCACCGCCGGCTGGCCGGGGAGGCACCGCCCGCCGCGCCGCCCTTCACCATGACCACGGTGGTCCTGGCCGCCGGCTGAGAAGGGTCGGGCAATGTATCGACCGCGTGGCGTGGCGCACTGGCGGTGATCTTCGCTGTCGAGGTGTCCGCAAGGATCACCGCCATGTGCGGCTGCGGGTGCAGGTTTCCCCAATGGCTTGTCGTTGACGGATGTTCAGGAGCGGTGATCGAACCGCGGCCGCCGGTGCGGGAACCGCGCCGGGCCGGCCCTCGGTCGAGGTGCCGGCGACGGGTGCCGGCCGGCCTCCCGGCCCCCGCCCCCGGCCGTGCCGTCAGTGGCGGGTGGACCGCCGGCGGCCGGCGTAGACGACCGTGCAGCCGGCGGCGACCAGCACGGTGGCGCCGACCGCCGTGGCGGCCAGGAGGCCGGGGTCGGCTCCGGTGGCGGCCAGTGCCGGGACGGCCGTGGCCTGGCTCGGGGCCGGGCGCGACGAGCCGGCTCCGGCGGGGGAGGACGTCGACGTGGCGGGGGAGGACGTCGACGCGGCGGGGGTGGGGGTCGGCCCGGCCGTGGGGACGCCCGCCGTCGCCGGTGCGGGGGTCGGCGTGACCGTGGGCGGCGTGGCGGGGTTCGTCGGGGCCTGGGTGGTCGGGCTGCCGGTCGGCTCGGGCGGGCAGGCGGTGCCGCCGTTCCACGAGGCGAGCAGCACCCCGGAGAACGGCTCGTCCGGGTAGTGCGGCAGGGGGTGGTCCCCGTCGCTTCCGTCGTACTTCTCGCCGACTCCGTACAGCGCCAACTCGCCGAAGCAGTGGGGCAGGTGGCCGCTGACGTCGAGCACGTCGCGGTAGTGCTCGCGGGTGAGCGTCGTGGTCGCCCAGCCGAGGAAGGTCTGCCGGCCGGAGGTGGCCCAGGTCGCGCCCTGCGTCTCGTACGACCCCAGCGAGACGTGGTAGTCGCAGCCGGCGGTGGGCTGGCCGGCCAGCCGGACCTGGACGGTGGCCGACGGCGCCGCGATCGTGGCGCTGTTCGTCCAGTTGGCGCCGCCGTCCACGGAGTACTGGACCGGTGGCCGCCCGCAGGTGGGGGCGGCGTGGGCGGCGGGCGCGGCGAGTACGGCGGCTCCGGCGGTGACGCCGAGGGCAGTGAGCGTCAGCAGGCCGCTTCGGTGGTGTCTGAACACGGGGATTGCTCCAGATGCGTTGGGGCGGAATGACAGGACAGACAGGACGGGGGACGGCGGGGCTCAGTTGCCGTGGCCGTGCTGCCCGGAGACGTCCAGGGGGACGAGGTTGGCGGGCAGCAGGGGAAACCAGCGCAGCGCCTCGACGGAGGCGGGCAAGCCGGTCGGCGCCTCGGCCGGGGGCTCGGGCCGGTCGGCGAGCACCGCACGGGCCTGCTCCAGCTGCTCGTGCAGTGCGGTCGACGGGGAGCCCGGCGCGGTTTCCGTCGTCCGGACCCGCTGCCACGACCGGCCGTGGAAGCCTGCGAGCCGGACGCCGGGTTCCCCGCCGGGGCGGGCGCGGTGGCGCCACAGCCCGGTGCGGGGGTCGAACGCGTAGTCAGGCAGCAGCCGATGACCTTCGGAGGCCACCAGCTCGACGGCGGCGAGGACGTACTCCAGCGCCTCGTCCGTGGTGAAGTACGGGAAGCTCACCCGAGTCCAACCGGGTTTGATGCCCTCCAGGCGCTGACCGACGATCACCTCGCGGAAGGCGGCTGACCGTTCTGCGTCGATGCCGAGCAGTCGGTGCCCGTACGGGCCGGCGCAGGAGCAGCCGCCGCGCGCCTGGATTCCGAAGAGGTCGTTGAGCACCGCCGTGACGAAGTTGTGGTGCAGGTAGCGGTCGGGCCGGCGCCGGTCCTGGACCAGGAAGGAGACCACGGGCAGGCGGGGTACGTCGGTTCGCCCCAGCAACCGCAGGGTGGGGTGTCGGCCCCACCGGGCCCGCACCCGGGACCAGGCGGCCTCTTCTCGCTCGTGGATGAACCCGCTTCCGATGTCCTCCTTGAGGGCGAAGACCAGGCCGGCGCGGATCGACTCGACGACGGCGGGGGTGCCGCCCTCTTCGCGGGCGACCGGATCGGTGACGTACTCGTGGTCGACCGGGCTGACGTAGGAGACCGTGCCCCCGCCGGGCACGGTCGGCACCGGTCCGCCCAGTACGTCCCGGTGGACGACCAGGACGCCCGGTGTCTGCGGACCGCCGACGAACTTGTGCGGCGAGAGCATCACCGCGTCCTTGTGGTCGCCGCGGCCGGGGGACGACTCGGCGACCCGGATCGGAAGGTAGGGGCCGGCCGTCGCGAAGTCCCAGCAGGCAAGCGCTCCGTAGGCGTGGAGGAGGGAGGATATCCGGTCGGTGGCGGCAAGGATGCCGGTGACGTTGGAGGCCGCGGAGAAGCTGCCGACCCGCAGCGGGCGGTGGGCGTGGAGCAGCAGTTGGGCGCGCAGGTCGTCCTCGTCGAGCCGGCCGTCCGCGCCCTCCCGGATCACCACGACGTCGGCGGCCGACTCCCGCCACGGCAGTTCGTTGGAGTGGTGTTCGTGGGGGCCGACGAAGACCACCGGGCGGTCGTGCTCCGGAAGTGGGGTGCCGTAGGTGCGGCTGCGACGCGATGGGCGGCGCAGGTCGAGCAGGGCCACCAGGCGGTCCACGGCGCCGGTGGTACCGGAGCCGCAGAAGAGCACGGCGTGGTCGTCGCCGGCTCCGACGGCACGGTGGATCAGGCCGCGGGCCTCTTCGCGGAGGCGGCCGGTGCGCAGGCCGTTGCCGGAGCTCTCGGTGTGGGTGTTGGCATAGCGGGGCAGGACGGCTTGCCGGACGAAGTCCTCGACGAAGTCGAGGGGGCGGCCGGAGGCGGTGTGGTCGGCGTAGGTGATCCGGCGCGGGCCGTACGGACCGTCGAGCAGGTCGCCCTCGCCGATCAGTCCGGCCTGGATGCGGGCGAGGAGGTCAGCACGTGCCGCATCGGCGGCTGACGGGTCGACGGGCGCAGGGCCGGAGAGCGGGAGGCGGCCGGCGGCCGGGTGCTCGCCGGGGTGGGACCATTCGGCGTGGTGCGGGGTTGGGATGGTCATCAAGGAATCTTCACCTGAACTGTGGGTGTGTCTGACGCGGCCGGCCCTATCGGGTGGGCCCGGCCGGCGCGGGCCGGGAGGGGGCTCCACCCTCGGTGGCGGCTCCCACCGCGTCCTCCGCGTCCTCCGCGTCCTCCGCGTCCTCCGCGTCCTCCGCGTCCACCGCGCCCTCCGCATCCGCGGTGCTCCCCGTGTGCGGGTGGCCCTGGTGCCCGTCGCCCTCGATGTCGATGTGCGGGAGCAGGCGGTCGAGCCGGCCGGGCAGCCACCAGTTGCCGTCGCCGAGCAGGACCATGGTCGAGGGCACCAGCAGGCCGCGGACGACGGTGGCGTCCAGGGCGACGGCGGTGGCCAGGCCGATGCCGAACATCTTGACGACCGGGTCGTCGGAGAGCAGGTAGCTGAGGAACACCGCGACCATGATCAGGGCCGCCGAGCTGATGATCCGTCCGGTGCCGGCGAGGCCGGTGACCACGGCCCGCCGGTTGTCGCCCTCCCGCAGGTAGGCCTCGCGTACGGCGCTGAGCAGGAAGACCTCGTAGTCCATGGAGAGGCCGAAGAGCACCGCGAACATCAGCAGCGGTACGTAGCCGGGGATCGGGACGGCGCCCTCCAGGCCGATCAGCCGGGCGCCCCAGCCGTGCTGGAAGACGGCGGTGAGCACGCCGTACGCGGCGGCGACCGAGACCATGTTCATCACGGCGGCCTTCACCGCGACGACCGGCGAGCGGAAGGCCAGCAGCAGGAGCAGGCCCGCGACGGTCAGGACGAAGCCGACGACGAGCGGCATGCGGTGTGCGATCCGCGCGTTGAGGTCGGCCTGGGCCGCCGGGGTGCCGCCGATGTGCACCTGCTGGCCGCTGCCTGCGGTGGCGGCGGGCAGGACGTCGGAGCGGAGTCGGTGCACCAGTCCGGTGGTGGCCGGGTCGGCGGGAGCCGTGGAAGGGGTGACCTGCCAGCGGACGGTGCGTCCGTCGGCGGCCACGGCGGGCGGACCGACGACGGCGACGCCCTCGGCACCGCGCAGCGCGGTGGTGACGGCGGTGAGGCGCGGGTCGCCGGCCCCCGCGGCGGCCGGAACGGAGGTGGGGAGGACGCCGACCACCTGGAGCACGCCGTTGGAGCCCGGGCCGAAGGCCGCGGCCATCCGGTCGTACGCGGTGCGGCTCATGGTGCCGCTCGCCTTGCTGCCGGCGTCGAGCTGGCCGAGGTGGAGGTGGGCCGCGGGGGCGGCGAGGATGCCGAGCAGCGCCAGGCCGGCCAGCAGGAGCGGCCACGGCCTGGCCGCGACCAGGGCCGCGACCCGGCCCCAACCGCGCGGGCGGCCGTCCGGGGCGGGCGCGGCCGGCTTGGGCGTCAGCCGCGTGCCGAGCAGAACGAGCAGGGCGGGCAGCAGCGTGAGATTCACGCCCAGCGCCGTCATCACGGCGATCGCGGGGGCGAGGGCCAGGGCGTACAGCAGCGGGAGTCCGCCCAGGGCGAGACCGGAGAGTGCGGCGACGACGGCGCTGCCGGCGAACGCGACGGACTTGCCGGAGCCGGCGGTGGTGCGCACGGCGGCGTCCTCGATCCCGACGCCCGCGGCGCGCAGCTCCCGGAAGCGGGTGAGCCCGAAGAGGGTGTAGTCGATGCCGACGCCCAGGCCGATCATGGCGGCGATGGTCTCGCCGGCCTCGGGCACGTCCAGCAGGTGGCCGGCCAGGCCGAGGACGGGCAGGGCGATGCCGAGGCCGATCACCCCGGCGAGCAGCGGCAGCCCGGCGGCGACGAGGCTGCCGAAGGTGAGGGCGAGGATCAGCAGGGCGGTGCCGAGCCCGATGGCCTCGCTGCGGCCGGTGCTCCCCTTGTCGACCGCGGCGGCCAGGTAGCCGCCCGGGGTCACCTCGATGCCGGCGGCGTCGGCCGGCGTCGCCGCCGCGAGCACGGCGTCGGTCGTTTCGGGCGTGATCTCCCGGCCGGTGACGTCGAGGTCGATCGCGAGGTAGGCGGTGTGGCCGTCGGCGCTCATGGCGCCTGCGCCGGCCGGGTCGTAGGGGGTGGTGACGGCGACCACGTGCGGCACCCGGGCGATGGCCGCGGCGGCGCTGCGCACCGCCGCGGCGGTGTCGGAGGCGGACAGCGGAGCGGCCGTGGCGGCGGTGTGCAGCAGGACGGGCTGTCTGCCGGACGCGGGGCCGGGGAACGCGCGGTCGGCGATGTCCCGCGCGGCCTGGCTGTCGCTGCCCGGAATGGAGACGGCCTCACTGGTGACGCGGCCGAACACCGCGAGCGCCGCGAGTGCGGCGGTGAGGAGGAGCAGCCAGGCCGCGACCACGCGCTTGGGCCTGCGGGCGCACCAGCGCCCGACACCGGTGAACATCTGCGGCGAACCGCCCTTCGTACGGCGGTGGGACGGCGACGGGCCGGTCCCCACCAAAACTTATTGCACTCAGCGTGCAACGCGTACACTTGCACTCGCGGTGCAAAAATGTCAACGAGAGGGCGGAGGCCCACGTGGAACGGAGCGAAACCGCCGCGCCCGTCACTGACGGACGCACGGAGCGCGGGCGTCAGACCCGAGAGAAGATCGCCGACGCGATGCTGTCGCTGCTCGACGAGAACCAGGCGCACTTCCCCGCCGACAAGGTCGCCGAGCGGGCCGGCGTCTCCCGGCGGCTCGTGTTCCACCACTTCGCGGACATGGCGCAGTTGGCCGAGGTCGCCGTCGGCCGGCGCCTGGAACAGCTGATGGCGCAGGTCCGGCCGCTCCCCACGGAGGGGCCGCGGGACGTCCGGGTCGCGGCCCTCACGGAGCAGCGCGCCCGGATCCTGGAGGGCCTCACCCCGGCCCGGCTCGCCATCATGCGGCTGGAGAACCCCTCCCCCCGCGTCCACGAGGCGGTCCAGCAGATGCTGGAGTTCGCCCGCCTGCGGCTCGGCCAGATCTTCGCCCTGGAGCTCGACCCGCTGTCCGAGCCCGGCCGGACGGACCTGCTCAACGGCCTGGACGCGGTCACCACCTGGAGCACCTGGCACCATTGGCGCAGCACCGGCCTGAGCCCGGAGCAGGCCCGCCACACCATGGCCGTCACCGTGCACGCCCTCCTCGCCTCCGCCGACCACCAGGCCGACGATCGTCCCGCCGAGGACGGTCCGGCCGACGACCCGACCGGCTGAGAGAGTGTCGGGTGGTCATGTGATCACTCGTTCTTGAGGCGTCGTCGGAGGCGGGCTGCTTCGGTCTCGATGCGGCCGCGCGGTTCGAACTCCTCGCCAGCGAGGCGGGCGCTCACCCGGTTCACACCGACCCGGTCGATGCGGAGCCGGTCGGCGCCCGGCAGCAGCGGGATCGGTGCGACGGGCGGGCAGGGCACGACGAAGGCCGGCGGCAGGGAGGCCTGCCGCCGGCCGGGGTGGGGCGGGGGTGCGGGGTGTTCGAATCAGAGGAAGAGCACGGTCAGGGGGTGGGCGGGGTCCGGTCGGCGGGCAGGCCGGACCGGGTGAGGGCCGGGCCTCGGCGAGGCTGTAGTGGTCCTGGTCCGAGGCGATCCGGCCGCCGCCGCGGTGCGCGGCGCGTACGGTCGTCCGGTCAGCCGAGGTCGGTCCGGTCAGCCGCGGCCGGTCCGGGCATCCGTGTCGCCGTCCGGGATCCAGGAGCCGTGGACGCCGCCGGGCACCCGGCGGGGCAGGTGGACGGTGGCGACGTTGTCGAGGCCGGAGGCGTCGAGGACCAGCAGCTGCGACGAGTCCTGCTTGAGGTCGGAGACGACGGTGAGCAGGTAGCCCTCGTCCTCGCCGGTGGCCCCGGCCGCCGGGACGAAGACGGCCTCGCTGGGCAGCCGGGCGTCGCCGATCCGGCGGATCCGGCGGGCACCGGTCACCCGGTCGTACTTGACGACGCCGTAGCCGCCGAAGCCCTGCTCGTCGGGGAAGGCGACGGCGTACTGGTAGCGGTTCTCGGCGCCCAGGTACGCCTCGTTGAGGGTCGGGAACTCCACCGGCAGGTCGTCGACGATCCGCTCGTCGACGCTGCCGGCCGCCAGGTCGACCACCCAGCGCCGCGTGTAGGAGCGGGAGCCGGGCTCACTGCCGCGTCCGGGCGCGCCGACCCACCAGTTCCAGGAGAGCCGGAATCCCTCCCGGTCCACGGTGGGGCCCTCCAGGACGATGCGGCCGCGGTCGTCCTCGTAGGCGTTCGCGACGTGCAGCATGTTGCCCGGTTCGATGGAGAACCAGCGGATCTTCCCGGCGCCGCCGGCCCCGCGCGGCATGACGCCGATGCGGGCGGGCTGTTCGTCGCTCCAGCCGTACGGGATGCCGGAGTGCTCGGAGGGGTCGAAGGTGACGTTGCCCTCGACGAAGACCACATGGTGGCGGGTGATGGCGAAGTCGTGCTTGAGCGAGGCGGTGGCGTCCGGCACCTCGACGCTGTGGACGATCGCGCCCTTCGCGTCGGCGACGTAGTAGGTGAGGAACGGCGGGAGGGGCGAGGAGCCGAAGAAGTGGAGCTCGCCCGTCAGCGGGTCCTCCTTGGGGTGGGCGGTCATCGCGGTCCGCAGCCTGCCCTCGAAGTCGTAGGCACCGACGGTGTCCAGCTCCCGCGTGAGTTCGAACGGCAGGTTCGCCTCGCACAGGGCGAGCAGGCGCCCGGCGTGCTCGATGACGTGGGTGCCCGCGACGGAGGCGGTCAGGTCGGGGCCGTGCTCGGTCATGTACGGGGCGCCGTCGAGGGCGGGGGTGTGCACCCAGCGGTTGCGGTACCACTCGGCGCGGCCCTCGCGGAGCCGGATGCCGTGCACCATGCCGCTGCCCTTGAACCAGTGGGTCGGGGTGACGCCCGGCTTCGGGTTGTGGCCGTTGCGGATCAGCCGGCCGGTCAGCTCGGGCGGCAGGGTGCCCTCGACGGTCAGTTCGGTGGCGGTGAGCTCGTCGGCGACGGGCGTGAAGTGGCCGGTCAGGTACGGCGGCTTCTGGGAGGTGGTCATGGCAGATCCCTTTCGGTGAAGGTGGATGTGGTGGATGCGGTGGATGTGGTGGAGGTCGTGACGGTGGAGACTGCGGTGAAGGTGGTGACGGTCAGGCGTGCCCGGTGCGGGCCGCGCGGCCGTCGGGCCGCACCCGGGCCCCGGGGGCCGCGGTGGCGTCGGTCGTCGTCCGGCCGGTGCAGCGGGCCAGGAGGACGGTGAGGAGCGCCGTGACGGCCAGGACCGCGGCGGAGACCGCGAAGGCCGCTCGGTAGCCGGCGGTCAGTGCTTCCAGGTGTCCCCGGGCGGCCGCGTGGCCGGTGACGGAGCCGGCGAGGGTGGTCAGGACGGCGAGCCCGATCGCGCCGCCGACCTGCCGGGTGGTGTTCACCAGCCCGCCGGCCAGCCCGGCGTCCCCCGGCGGGACGCCGTCCACGGCGAGCCCGGTGAGCTGGACGAAGGCGATGCCGAGGCCCAGACCGACCAGGAGGCTCGGGCCGAGGATGTCGGTGAGGTAGCCGCCCCCGGCGTCGATCCGGGACAGCCACAGCAGACCGAGGGCCTCGGTGAGCAGGGCGGCGGTCGTGGTCGCGGTCGCCCCGAGCCGCCGGGCCAGTCGTGGTGCCAGCGTGGCGCCGATCATATTGGCGGCGGCGAGCGGGAGTTGGCCCGCCCCGGTGGCCAGCGGCCCCGAACCGAGGACCTGCTGCTGGTAGAGCGGCAGGAAGAAGAACAGGGCGATCCACACCGAGCCCAGCAGTGCCATCAGCAGGTTCCCGGAGGCCACCCGGCCCGTGGTGAACAGCCGGGGCGGGATCAGGGCGTCCGGCCGGCGCCGCTCGATCACGACGAAGGCGGTGAGGAGGACGGCGGCGGCTCCCAGGGCAGCGAGCACCGGACCGTCGTCCCAGCCGGCGCCGCGTGCGGTGGTCAGGCCCCAGACCAGGCAGGTCAGGGCAAGGGTGACGGTGACGGTGCCCGCCAGGTCGAACCCTCCGGCCGCCCCCGCGGGCTGCCGACCGGTCACCGGACCGGAGTCCGCCGGGACGAGGACCGCCGCGGCGGCCAGCACCAGCGCCGAGCCGAGTGCGACCGAGTGGAAGATCCACGGCCAGCCCCACGCCTGGGTGAGCACGCCGCCCAGCAGGACGCCGCCCGCCCCGCCCGCGCCGGAGACCGCCCCCCACACCCCCAACGCCCTGCCGCGCCCGGTGCCGCCGGGGAACTGCGCCATCGCCAGGGCGAGTGCCGCCGGGGCGATCGCCGCAGCGGCGAGCCCCTGGACGGCCCGGGCCGCGATCAGCGGCCCCGGGGCGGTGGCGAGGCCCGCCGCCAGCGAGCCCGCCGCGAACAGCGCGAGCCCGACGGTGAGCACCCGGCGGCGGCCGAGCAGGTCGGCCGCCCGCCCGCCGGCCGGGAGCAGCGCCCCGAACGCCAGGCCGTAGGCGTTGACCACCCAGGTGACGGCGCCGTCCGAGAGGCCGGTCCCGGCGCGGATCTGCGGGAGCGCCACGTTCACGATCGAGGTGGCGACCATGACGGTGAACTGGGCCCCGGCGAGCGCCGCGAGCGCGGCTCCCGGGGAGCGGGACCGGCCTGGTGCCGGCGTCTTCGGTGCAGGTGCAACGTTCATGGCCACAGACTCGGGCCGGCCGCTGTCCACTTGCCAGGCCCGTCGGGTCCGGGGACTGTCCACCGCTGTCCGCACCCGTCCACCCCCGGACGGTCCGGACGCTCCGGACGGTGCGGGGCCGCCCCTTCGGACGGTGCGGCGCCCGTCCGTCCCGTCCGGTGCGGACCATTCAGCGAGGGCCGGTCAGCGAGGCCGGTCCGTCCGCGCCGGTCAGTGGGCCCGGCCACTGAGGGCCGGTCAGCGAGGGCTGATCACTGGGCTGATCACTGGGCTGATCACTGAGGGCTGCTCACTGAGGGCCGTGCAGCTCCTGCTGCCACAGCGCCTCGGTGAGCAGGTCCAGGCCCTGGCGCAGATGCCGCCGGTACGTCCCGTACGGCAGGCCGAGCCGACGGGCGGCGCCCTCCTGGGTGGGCGCGCCGGAGAAGTAGCCGGCCGTCAGGGCCTCGCGGGCGCGGGCCCCGCGCGGATCCTGCGCGAGGTCGTCGACGGCCCCGCGGAGCAGGGCACGCAGCTCCTCGACGGGCTCGTCGAGGTCGGCCGCGAGGCGGCTGCGCAGCAGGGAACAGGTGGCGAAGGCCGCCGCGTCGCGCCAGTGGGCCAGGGCCTCGCGCACGGCCTGGTCGAACGCGGTGCGCGAGATCCCCGACGGCCCGGCCTGGACCGGCACGGGCGTCGACGTCATGAAGTGGCGCAGCCAGGTCTCGACGGGCACCTGGCGCCAGTCGACGCCGAACACGCCGTAGGTGTGCGCGCCGACCCGCGGCCGCGCACCGGTGTCGTCGAGACTGCCCCTGACCCGTGCGGCCCACGTGTCGGCATCCCGCCAGACGGCGAAGCCGTAGGCGCGGGCCCGGGCGCGGGCCGACTCGGCCTGGGCGCGGGAGGAGCTGAGGTCCATCACGCGCGAGGGCACCTGGTACCGCTCGGGGTAGACCGAGAACCGGCTGATGCCGATGTGCTCGCCGGAACGCACCGGCACGGTGGCGTCGGTGTACGCCCACGCGGCCGCCACCACCGGGTCGGTGGCGAGGTCCTCGGGGTCGGCCGGGGCGGGCAGGGCGAGCCGGGCCGTGAACGCGACGATGCGTCCGGTGCTGACGAGCCGGTAGACGCTGAACGCCTGCGGCTGGCGCTGCGCCCAGTAGCGGACCAGGTCGGCGGACTCCGGGCCCTCGGTCTCGGCGGCCATCCGCAGGACGACGTCGAGGTCCTCCGGGCACAGCGGCCGGTCGTGCACCTCCTCCTCGCGCGACCAGGTGCGCAGCCGCGCCACCATCTCGCCCTCGCGGAAGAGGTAGAAGAGCTCGTCGGTGACGGTCCACACCCGCTCCTCGGGGGCTTCGCGCAGCAGCCGCAGGTACTCCTCGGCCAGCCGTCGGCGCATCTCCACGAAGGCGTTGGGGGCCCGCCAGCGCAGGTCCGCGGCGAGCGTCTCGCGGGCGGCGTCGTGCGGGTGGAGGCCGCGGTGGGTGGACTCCATGAACGGCAGGCCCCTGAGCCACCCGAAGAGCAGGTGGGCGTCCTCGCCGGGCAGGACGGTGGCGAGTAGTTCCTCCGAGGTCGCGCGGGCCTGCGCCGCCACCTCCAGGGCGCGGCGGTGGGCGGCGGTCGGCACCTCGCCGACGAGGCCGGAGAGCAGGGTGCGCAGCACGTCGGCCGAGGGCGCCCAGACGCCCTCCCGACTCCAGTCGGCCTCCCTGGCGGCGGCCGCGAGGGAGAGCGCCAGCGGGTTGCCGCCGGCGAACCGCAGGACGCGTTCGCGCAGTTGGGGCGGGACCTGGGCGTTGGACAGCAGGCTGCGGGCCTGCGACTCGGAGAACGGCCCCAGTTCGACGACCCGCAGCAGCCCGGACCAGGCGGGGTCGGCGGTCCACTGGGGCTGGGGCGCGTGGCGGCCGGCCAGGACGACCAGGGTGTCGTCGGCCGCGCGGGGCAGGAAGCGCTGCCACAGCCAGCTCTCCAGCCACTGGCAGTGCTCGAAGGAGTCGACCGACAGGACCGTCCCTGGGACGTCGAGGAACGGCGCGGCGGCGCGTTCGAAGTCGGCCGGGTCCCGGCTCACGAAGCGGCCGTCCAGCTCCAGGAGCAGCCGCCCGGTCGCGCGGGCGTGGTCCGCGAGGCGGCGCAGCAGCGTCGACTTGCCGATGCCGCCCGGGCCGACGACGTAGAACGCGAACGGCGCCTGCGGGTCGCCGGCCAGGGCGTGCGCGAAGCCGTCGAGTTCCTCGTCGCGGCCGATGAAGGCCTGGGCGCGTGCGCTGCTCAGTCTCTGCTTGACGGAGGCCATGTGACGGCTCCTCTCCCCTCGTGGCGGTCGGCCAGGTCGGCCAGGTCGGCCAGGTCAGCCCGGTCAGCCAGGTCGGCCCGGTCAGCCGGTCAGTCCGGTTGGCCCGGTCGTGTCGGTCGTGTTGCCGGATCCGTGCCGCCTCACCTGACGAGTCCCAGGTTCCGGTCGTCCTCGTCGCCGGAGACGAGCAGGGTGGTCTCCTCGACGAGTTCGAAGCGCCCGTCGGCGGCGAACCGGGCGAACAGGTACACCTCGGTGCGGGAGGTGCGGCCGTCGTGCCGGGTGACGGTGACGGTGTGGCGGTCGGCGTAGCGTGCGCCGTCGCGGAGCTCGTCGTGGACCTCGACGTGCCCGCTGCGGACCAGGGAGCGCAGCCGGGTCATGTGCTGGACGAAGGCCGCCCGGTCGCTCCACACGCCGTTGGTGCGCTGGCGGTAGTCGGGGGTGAAGTGCCGGTCGACGGCCTCGTCGAGGGGGAGGTCCGGGTCCGGGGCGAGCAGCAGGTCGTTGAGGGCCCGGGTGATGTCGGTGGCGGTCATCTCGGTCTTCTTCCAGGAGGGGTCGGTGGAGTGCGGGCCGGACCGTCATCCGTGGACGGGGGCCCACGGGGGTGTCGTCGACGGGGCCGCGCGGCCGGGGGTGGTGTGGCGAGTGTTGGTGTGGCGGGTCGTGGCGTGGAGGGTGGCGGCGTGGACGGGCGTGAAGTCCAGCGACAGCGCGGAGGGGCCGCGGGTGTAGAGGCCGGTCTCCCGGTAGACGAAGCCGGGGCTGTAGCGGACCCGGTCGAGCAACGGGAGCAGCAGCGCGGCCACGGTCTCGATCTCCGCGCGGGCGAAGGCCGCGCCGACGCACTGGTGGAGGCCGGTGCCGAAGGCCAGGTGCTGGGCGGCCGCGGTGAACGAGCGGGCGGTGCCGAGGTCCGGACGGTGGAGGTCGAAGGTGTCCGGGTCGGTGAAGGCCTCGGGGTCGCGGTTGGCCGCGCCGATCATGCAGAAGACCGTCGCGCCCGCCGGGACGACCGTGCCGGCGAACTCGGCGTCGCGCTCCGCCAGTCGGGGGATGAGCTGGACGGGTGGGGTGCGGCGCAGGGTCTCCGCGATGGCGGCGGACAGCAGGGCCGGGTCCCGGCGGACCTGCGCGAGCTGCTCCGGGTGGTCGATCAGGTGCTTGAAGAGCAGGCCGAGGGTCCTGTCGGCGGGCTCGACGGCGGCCACCAGGACGTTGATGATCAGCGCGATCACGTCGCGGGTGCTCATCGTGATGCCGTCGAACCCGGCCGTGCAGAGCGCGGATATCAGGTCGGCGCCGGGGTGACGGCGGCGCTCTTCGACGACCGGGACGAGGTAGGCCTCCAACTCGCGGGCGAGGTCCAGGCAGACGCGGCGGCGGTCGTCGGTCAGCTCGATGGCGGTGACGAATTCGCCCACGCCGGCGAGCCAGGAGGAGACCTGCCGCCAGTCCCGCCGGTCCAGGCCGAGGACGTCCAGCGTGACGCGGACGGCGAAGGGCTTGCCGAAGTCGTTGACGAGGTCCATCCGCCCGCCGGCGAGGAGGGGTTCGAGGAGTTCGACGGCGTTGGCGCGGATCGTGCGGACCTGCTCCTGGAGCTCCTGCCCGGTGAAGGCCCGGACGACGATCTTTCGCTTCGCGGTGTGCTCCGCCCCGGTCATCTGGGCGAGGACCGGCCCGCGCATCACCGGCTCGGCGCGCACCTGGAGCGTCTCGGTGGTGAAGGCCTCATGGTCCGTCAGCACCCGGTGCACATCGCGGTACCGGGAGAGGAACCAGCTGTCGATCGCCGGCTCGTAGTGCACCGGTGCGTGCTCCCGCAGCCAACCGAAGTGCCGGTCGGGTGCGGCGGCGAACTCCTCGGAGAGGATGCTGAAGCGGGGATCGGCCATGACGGGGCGGACCTCTCGGGGAACCGGGCGCCCAGGGAGCGCGGGGTCGACGTGGTGCTTCGGTGACGTGGTGCTCGGGGACGGTGGGCGAGGCTCAAGGAGGCGTCCGGCGGCGGTCCGTGGGGCGGGATCCGCTGCCCGGGTGCTCAGGCCGGCGTCAAGGGGAACGAGGATCTCCGGCGACAACGGCGGCAACAGCGGCACCGGCGGCCGGAGTCGGCAGGAGGACGGGGGCGACGGTCCGGGGCCCCGTGCGGCGCGACCGGACCGCGGAGCGCAGCGCTCCACGCGGTGGCCGTGCTGGCAACTCGCACTCCGGGCAACGTCGTCGGTTCCTGCGTCGGGGCGGCCCCGTCGGGGTCCACCGTCGGGATGGCGGCCCGCAGCCGGCCCACCCCCGGGCATTGACGTGGGCACTATAACCCGAAGCCCGAACGGCGCAACCAGGGCTTTCCCGTGCCAAGGGTGGTTCGTACCATGCCCGTTCCGGACGCGGACGGACCGTCGGGCGGACACCTGTGGACACCTCCGGATGCCATGGACGCCTTGGACGCCTTGAAACGACTTGGACGTCTTGGACGTCTTCGGGCGGTGGCGGACACCTGCGGACGTTTCCGCCTCGCGCGCCACCGGGCGCCGGACGGGACCTGGTGTTCGTCGGTGCTGGCCCCCCTCACGGCGGAGACACCGGATGCCCGCTCCGTTGCTCGGATGCCCGCTTCGCTCCCCGGATGCGCGTTTCCCGGACGTCCGCCGGCGCGGACCCGGCCGGAGGTCGGTTTCCGGACAATCCACGGCGGGTGGGGGGAATTCCAAGGGAATTCGGCGGGCGGCACGTTGGGCATCCCCGCCGACGGGGCATGGGGAGCCCGTAGGTCAGGCCCGTTACCTCGGTGGTTGATGGCAGAAAAGAGATGCCATGGACAATTTCGACGGTGAAGTCCCCAAGCGCAACCCGGTGTTCTGCTCGCGCGTCGGCGCGGTTCTCGACCTCGACCGCGACGACCTGGGACACCCCGCACACCCCGGCCTGTGGCGGCAACTCCTCGCCGACCGCAGGCCCGTCGAACAGCGCGGCCTGTACTGCCCGGACTGCCTGGCGAGCCGGCCGGAGCGGCCGGAGTGGATGTACGTCTACGAACGCGGCGGCCTACGGATCGCCGCCCACCACAACCCGGCCCGTCGCCACCACGACATCGAGAGCGACGCGCACCAGGCGTACCGGGACCGGTATGCCCGGGCCGCGGAGAGCGACGGCCACCGGGTCGAGGTGGCGCCCGTCGGCGGCGACGGCAGGCGACGGCCCGAGGTGCTGGTGACCGGTGCGGGCGGTCGCCGGTACGGCTTCCGGCCCCAACTGTCCTACCTCGCCGCCGGAACGGCCCGCGCGCGCGACGCCGCCGCCCGCGCGGCCGGGATAACCGCCGTCTGGCACACGGTCGACGCCGGGGCGCCGCTGATCGACGCCGTCCACTGGACGCGCACCGACAACCTTCCTGCCGCCGCCATCCGCGACAACCGCGACCTGCTCGTCCGCGGTGGCGTCCGGGCCCTCGCGTTGGAGCGGTGCGACCGCAGGCCGGGGCCCTGCTCGCGGCGGGGGAGTGGCAACTGCGGTCACCGCCACCCCCGTTGGGATCCGATGCCCCGTCAGTTCGACGACCTCGTCCGGGACATCGCCAGCGGCGCCTACGTCCCGCTCACCGTCAGGACGGGCCGTGGGCTGCACCGCTTCTGGGCCTGCGCCGCCGACCGGGAGGCCTTCCTCGACAATGGCGGGCTCCTCGCCGACCTCGAGTTCGATGCGGAGCTCGATGCGGAGTTCGACGCCGAGGCCGGTCCGGGAGCCGGTCCGGGAGCCCGTCCTGGGGCCAGTCCTGGGGCCGAGACCAGGGTCGGCTCCGGGGGCGACGTTCAGGCCGGACATGCGACCACCGGCCTAGGGACGGTTCCCCGCCAGCGGCACACCTCCCTGCGCCGGCGCAGGGAGGTGCAGTGCGTCCTGGACCGGGTCGAGCGCGGGCACCGCCGCCTCGACGCCCTCCCGCCGCGGGACACCGGCGAGCCCCTCAGGTTGCCGCCCGCCCCCGCTCGGCCCGCCACCGTGCCGCCCGTCCCCGCCCAGCCCGCCACCGTGCCGTCCGCGGCCCCGGCGCGGCCCCAGCGCCCGCCGATCGCCCCGCTGCGCCCGCACGTCTGCTCGGCGGGCACGACCCCGTGCGGTGCACCGGCCCGGCCCTACGCCGGCGGGTGGTTCTGCGAGGAGCACCGCCCCGGCCCCGGCTTCGGACGGCCGGGGCCGTGAGGGAGGGACGGTGACGGAGGGGCAGTGAACGCGGGGCGGTGAAGGCGGGGTGAGGCGGCTCGCCGGCCGTCCGGCGCCCGGGGAATGAGATCCGGGACGGTGGTCGTTGCTGCCGACGTGACCACTGCAGCGCCTGCGATCCGTCTCTCCGTCCTCGACCGTTCCCGGACGCGGCAGGGGCAGGAGCCCGCGCAGGCGCTGCGCGACACGGTGGCCTTCGCCCGGGAGGCCGAGGGCTTCGGGTACCACCGCTTCTGGGTGTCCGAGCACCACGGCGTGCCGGGGGTGGCGGGCTCGGCGCCGACCGTGCTCGCGGCGGCGGTGGCGGGGGCCACCACCCGGATCCGGGTCGGCACGGGCGGCGTGATGCTGCCCAACCACCAGCCCTTGGTGGTGGCCGAGCAGTTCGGCGTGCTCGCCGCGCTGTTCCCCGGCCGGATCGACATGGGCCTCGGCCGCTCGGTGGCCTTCACCGACGGCGTCCGGCGCGCACTCGGCCGGGACAAGGACGCCGCCGACGCCTTCCCGGCCCAGCTGGCGGAGCTGCTCGCCTACTTCGACGGGGCGAGCCGCACGCACCGCGACGTCCACGCCCGGCCCTCCGAGGGCCTGCACGTCCCGGCCTTCGTGCTGGCCACCGGCGAGGGCGCCGACCTCGCCGCGGACGCGGGCCTCCCGCTGGTGATCGCCGCCGTCCGCGGGGAGGACCGGATGCTGGCGGCCATCGACCGCTACCGCGCCCGCTTCCGCCCTTCCGCACAGGCCACGGAGCCGTACGTGGTCGTCTCGGGCACGGTGGCGGTCGCCGGGACGCCCGAGCAGGCGCGCGACCTCCTGGTCTCCGAGGCCTGGTCGGGCGCCCACGCCCGTACCCACGGCGAGTTCCCGCCGCTCGCCCCCACGGCGGAGGTCCTGGCCCGGGAGATGACGGAGCGCGAGCGCGCCGCGTACGAGCAGTCCCTGCGCGGCCACATCGCCGGCACGCCCCGGCAGGCCGCCGCCGAGCTCACCGCCCTGATGGCGCGCACGGGGGCCGACGAGTTCCTCGTCACCACCAGCACCTACGACCGAGCGGCGCTCCTCGACTCCTACCGGCTCCTCGCCGAGGCCGTCCGCCTCCGCTGAGCCCTGTGCTCTCGGCGGGCCCTGCCCCTTCCACGATGCCCTGTGCCTCGGCCGGGGGAGTCCGCCGACGGGGAGCGCCCTCGTCCGCCGGCGGGCGCGGCCTCAAGCCCGCCCGGCCCCCGGTCATCGCCTGTCCGACCGTGTTTGTAGGGTCGTGATCATGAAGTTCTTCCGTTCCAAGGCCACGCCCCAGCACGACCCGCACCTCCCGGCCCTGACGACCGACCAGGCCGACCGCCTGCGAGACCTCGTGCGCCGGCACCACGCCGGAGACCCCCGGGTCACCGTTGCCGGTGACACCGTGCACGCGCCGCAGGGCACGCGTGCCCTGCACAACCTCGCCGAGCTGTGCCGACGCGCCGACCCGCGCGAGTGGCCCCGGCTGGTGGAGCACCACTTCCGCGCCCTCGACGGCGCCGAGGCGGCGACCCCGCAGGGCTCCGAGCAGATCCTCCGCTCGGCCTACCTGCGCCTGCTGCCCGAGGACGCGTTCCCGCCGGAGGCGGCGGCCTCGTTCAGCTACGTGCGCCGTGTCGCCCCGGGGCTTCAGGAGGCGCTCGCCCTGGACCTGCCGGAGGCCGTGCGACTGCTGGACGACCGGGCCGTGGCCGAGGTGGGGCTGGAGGCGCTGCGCGCGGCCGGGCGCGCCAACCTGGTGCGGGAGCCGGTGGAGTACGAGGTCGCCCAGGGCCGGGGCGGCGCCACCCTGCACATCGTCTCCGGCGAGTCGATGTTCGTCGCCAGCAAGGCCCTGGTCCTGGCCCACCTGGCCCGCGCGGTGACCGGGCACGACCTGCCCGAGGAAGGCGCACTGTTCACCGTGCCGAGCCGGCACTACCTGGTCTTCCACCCGTTGGCCGGTCGGCAGGTGGTCGAGGCGGTGAACGACCTGGCGGCCTTCGGTCTCGGCGCCCACCAGGACAACCCGGGTCCGCTCTCGCCCCGGCTCTACTGGTGGCGCAAGGGCACCGTGACCTCGTTGACCCACATCGACGAGGCGACCCGCTCGTTCTCCGTGGCCCCGCCCGAGGAGCTGATGGCGATCCTGCGCCGCCTGCACGAGACCGGCGCCTGACGGTCCTCGCGCCCGCGTCCCCCGAGCCCGACCGGACTCACTCGTCCGTGTGCAGTGGAACCCGGATGGAACTTCTCGGCCCCTCGTTGCGTGTTGATCGTTGTCGTGACCACGAGACAGAACAGGGCAGAAGGAGACGCTGATGGGGACTTCAGGAGCACGTCCGTCCCGCCGCTCGGTGCTGACGGCCGGCGCCGGGGCGGTGCTGGCCGGCGGCTTACTCACGGGCGGACGGGCCTACGCCTCGTCGCCCGGTGGCGACGCGGTCGCCCGGGAGTTGGCCGCGTTGGAGCGGGAGCACGCCGCCCGGCTCGGAGTGTTCGCCCGGAACACGGCCACGGGCGTCACGGTGTCGTACCGCGCGGACGAGCGGTTCCCGCTCTGCTCGGTCTTCAAGCCGCTGGCCGCCGCGGCCGTGCTGCGGGACATCGACCGTAACGGCGGGTCCCTGGCGAAGCGGATCCACTACACCGCGCAGGAGGTGAAGGACTCGGGATACGGCCCGGTCACCGGCTTGGAGGAGAACCTCGCCAACGGCATGACCATCGAGGCGCTGTGCGCCGCGGCGATCGGCGAGAGCGACAACCTGGCCGGCAACCTCCTCCTCCGCGAGCTGGGCGGCCCCACCGCCGTCACCCGGTTCTGCCGTTCGACCGGGGACGGGCGGACCCGGCTCGACCGGTGGGAGCCCGACCTCAATTCGGCGGAGCCCTGGCGGACGACCGACAGCACCAGCCCCCGCGCCATCGGGGCGACGTTCGGGCGCCTTCTCCTCGGTGACGTGCTCGCGCCCCGCGACCGTGAGCGCCTGACCGGCTGGCTGGTCGCCAACACGACCAACACCGAGCGGTTCCGCAAGGGCCTGCCGAAGGACTGGACGCTGGCGGACAAGACCGGTACCGCGAGCTCGTACGGGGTGGCGAACGACGTGGGCGTCGTCCGGCCCCCGGACGGACCGCCGATCGTGCTGGCCGTCCTGACCACCACCCACGCCGCCACGGGTCCGAGCGACAGCGCGCTGGTCGCGAGGACCGCCGAGCTGCTGGCGCCGGTGCTCACCTGACGGCGCGCCCGGTCGACGGTGCCCGTCGGATGGCGCCCGGTCGGCGGTAGCTCGTCGCACGGCGCTCCGGTCGACGGTGCTCGTCGCACGGTGCTCGTCCGACGCGGCCGGCGCCCCGGTCCGGACGGGGGTGCTTCCCGGTCCGGACGGGGTGCCGGCCGGTCCGGACCGGCGGCACGGGTACCTGCCGTGCCGCCGGCCTGTGGAGGTGGACCACAATGGCGGCGTGAACGATGTGGACTACCAGGTGCTGTTGCAGGATGCGATGGAGGCGGCGCGTCGGGCGCCCGGCCGGGGGCGGGTCGCCGACTACATCCCGGCGCTCGCGAAGGCCGACCCGACGGCCTTCGGGATGGCGATCGCCACCGTGGACGGCGAGGTGTTCGGCGCGGGCGCGTGGCAGCAGCCGTTCTCTGTCCAGTCGGTGTCGAAGCTCTTCACCCTCGCCCTGGCGCTGGCGGAGGGTGGCGACGCCCTCTGGACGGGCGTGGGCCGCGAACCGTCCGGCAACCCCTTCAACTCGCTGGTGCAGCTGGAGTCCGAGCACGGGATCCCGCGCAACCCGTTCATCAACGCCGGAGCGCTGGTCGTCACGGACCGGCTGCTCAAGCTGACCGGCGACGCGGTGGGCGCGGTCCGCGAGTTCCTGCGCACGGAATCCGGCAACCCGGCCGTCGCGGTGGACGACTCGGTCGCCTCCTCCGAGGCCCAGCACGGCCACCGCAACGCCGCCATGGCCCACTTCATGGCGAGCTACGGCAACCTGCGCAACCCGGTGGACAGCGTCCTCGCCCACTACTACGCGCACTGCGCGATCGAGGCGAGCTGCCGCGACCTCGCCCTGTCCGGGCTCTTCCTCGCCCGGCACGGGATAAGGGCCGACGGTTCCCGGCTGCTGTCCCGCAGCGAGGCCAAGCGGATCAACGCGGTGCTGCTCACCTGCGGGACGTACGACGCGGCAGGGGAGTTCGCCTACCGGGTGGGCCTGCCGGGCAAGAGCGGTGTCGGCGGGGGCGTGCTGGCGGTGCTGCCGGGCCGGGGCACGGTCTGCGTCTGGAGCCCGGGTCTGGACACCGCGGGGAACTCGGTGCTCGGGGTCGCGGCCCTGGACGCGCTGACCACGGCGACCGGCTGGTCGGTGTTCTGAGGCCGAGGCGTTCCGTGGCCGGAGTGTTCAGTGACCGCAGTGTTCAGTGACCGAGGCGTTCTGCGGCCTAGGTGAGGCCGAGGCGTTCTGAAGCCGGGGGCGGACGTCGTCGGCGCGGGCCGTCGGGACCGGCTTCGTCGGTGCGGGCGGGCGTCTCCGGCCCGCACCGACGAAGTCCGCGTGGTCAGGGGGTGCCGGTGTGGGTGAGGGTCTCCCAGCCGATGAAGTAGTCCGCGCCGAACGGGCTGTTGGCGGCCACGTACCGTTCGGTCTGCGGCATCGCGAGGCCTTCCCGGCCGTGGTACTCGTTGTAGGCGAGCTGGACGGCCGGGCCGAGACCGGTGTCGACGGTGCCGCCGCAGAGCCAGCCGGGCGCCTTCGCGCCGTTGTCGTACTTGGTGTGGAACTCCACCGCCTTGACCAGGCGTTGCCGGCCCTCGCTCCAGAGGTCGAGCCCCTGCAAGCGGGCGGTCTCGGCGGTCTGGGCGGCCGCGGCCAGGCCCCAGCCGGTGTGCCCGAAGTCCCGGCAGGTCTCCTGGGAGAGCCCGTCCACGAAGGTCTGCTGGCCCTGCCAGTACTTGACGAGGGCGTCCCGGCCGTTGATCCCCGCCTTGGGCGGCGGGACCGGCAGGTCCCCGTCCGTGGTCAGGTAGACGTAGGCGGGCAGCCGGGCCCGCCACATCGTCACGGCCTGGTCGAAGGCCTTGTGGTCGTCGGTGAAGACGGCGATGCCCATCAGCGCGTCGGTCTCGATCAGCTCCCAGTTCCCGTTCTTACGGGGGCTGCCCGGTGAGAGCTGGGGCAGGTAGACGGTCCGGAGCATGGTGGCGAAGCGGTCGACCGAGGCGGTGGGCCAGCCCGCCCCGGAGTACCGGACCAGTTCGGCCGCCCGGGCCCAGTTGTTGGCCGACCAGCCGCTCTGCAACTGCGCGTTGGTGTTGGTGTGCTCGCGGATGACCTTCGCCCAGGCGTCCATGATCTCGATTGCCTTGTCGGCGTGACGCCGGTCGCCGGTGAGGGCCCACTGCAGGGCGTGCGCGTAGGCGGCCATCGAGTCGTCGCGCTCGTCGGAGCAGCCGTGGTTGGGGTTCGACGCGGAGCCGCACTCGACGGTGGCGCGCGGCTTGGGCTTCCAGGACAGGGCGGCGTACCGGTCGGCCGCGAGCTTCGCGTAGGCGGACTTCCACGGCTCGGCGCCGGCGGCCACCTTGGCCTTGACGAAGGCCAGCTGCTGGCTGCCGAGCAGGACGCCGGGGTGGCGGAACGGCGCGTCGAGCGGCCGGGAGCGGTCCTGGCCGGGCGTCGTGGCGGCGGCGGGGGTGTTGTCGCGGGGCCCGGCGGTGGCGGGCGTCGCCGTGATGGCGAGCAGAGCGGCCAGCGCCGCTCCGGTCGTCAGGGACTTGGTGGTCCATCGGCCCATGGGGAGTGGTCCTCTCGGCGACGTACGGGTCGGTGGTGAGGCGGATCCGGCGCGGGCGGCGCCAGGCACCCCGGGCGTGGCGGCCCGGGCCAGGTATTCCAGGCCGGCCATCCCGGGCCGGGCACCCCAGACCGGGCAGCCGGCGCCGGACGTCGGACAGCCCGATCCGGAGCTCGTTAGGAAAGTTTCCTAACATGAAGCATTGAACCACCAACTCATGGACACGCCAAGAGGATCGGCGGCACGGGACCGCACCGCCGTCGTGCCGGCGGTGCTGCTGGCGGTGCTGGGGCGGTGCTCAGCTCCGGAAGGTCCGCCGGTATGCGCCCGGCGGGACGCCGATCGCCGTGTGGAGGTGCTGCCGCAGGGACGCGCCGGTGCCGAAGCCGACCCGTTCGGCGATCCGGTTGACCGGCAGGTCGCTGCTCTCCAGCAGGTGCCGGGCCAGGTCCACGCGCTGCTGGGTGAGCCACTGGCCCGGGCTGAGCCCGACCTCGGCCCGGAACCTCCGGGTGAAGGTGCGCCGGCTCATTCCCGCGTGGTCGGCGAGGTCGCCCAGCTGGAGCGGCTCGTGGAGTCGGTCGAGCGCCCAGGCGCGGGTGGCGGAGGTCCCGGCGTCCGTGGCGGTCGGGACGGGTCGCTCCACGTACTGCGCCTGGCCGCCCTCGCGCTGCGGCGGGACGACGCAGCGCCGGGCCACCTGGTTGGCGATGGCGCTGCCGTGGTCGGCGCGGATCAGATGCAGGATCAGGTCGATGCCGGCGGCCGCGCCGGCCGAGGTCACGATCCGCCCGGAGTCCACGAACAGGACGTCGGGGGCGAGGTCGACCTGCGGATAGTGCCGCCGGAAGTGGTCGGCGTGCCGCCAGTGGGTGGCGGCGGCGCGCCCGTCGAGCAGGCCGGCCGCGGCGAGCAGGAAGGTGGCGATACAGATGCCGGCGATCCGGGCGTCCGGCCGCAGCAGCGCCAGCGCCTCGGCGGCGCCGGGCGGCAGGGAGTTCCGGTCGGTGATCCGGGCGAACTCCTCGGAGGCGGGGACGACCAGGGTGTCGGCCTCGGCCAGCGCGGTGCAGTCGCGTTCGACGGTGATGGAGAAGTCGGCGGCGGTGCGGACCGGGCGCCCGTCCAGCGAGCAGGTGACCACCTCGTAGAGGGGGCGCTCGTCGGCGTCCGTGGCGGTGCCGAAGAGCCGGGAGGCGAGGCTCAGCTCGAACGGGATGACCCCGTCCAGAGCGAGGACGACGACGCGGTGCATGGCCCAATCCTTGCACATGATGGCCTCTGGGCCGCTATTCGTGCAGGTCGGTCCCGGGACATCCTGAACGCATGACAACGATGAAGGCCATTTCCCAGGACACTCTCGGCGGCACCGACGTACTGCGGGAGGTCGAGATCGACCGCTTGGTGCCCGGCCCCTCCGAGGTGCTGATCCGTGTCCACGCGGCGGGCATGAACCCGACCGACTGGAAGCACCGCCGGTTCACCGGTTTCCTCGGCCGCCTCCCGCAGGTGCTCGGCTGGGACGTCTCCGGTGTGGTCGAGGCCGTGGGCCCCGGCGTCACCATCCACCGGCCCGGCGACGAGGTCTTCGGGATGCTGCCCTACCCGCACGGCGTCGGCTCCTTCGCCGAGTACGTGGTGGCCCCGGCCCGGGCAATGGTCCACAAGCCCGCCGGGATCGACCACGTCCAGGCCGGGGCGATCCCGCTGGCCGCCCTCACCGCCTGGCAGGTCCTGGTGGACGCCGCCGACGTCCAGCCCGGACAGCGCGTCCTGATCCACGCCGCGGCGGGCGGCGTCGGCCACTTCGCGGTGCAGATCGCCAAGGCGCGCGGCGCGTACGTGATCGGCACGGCCAGCGCCCCCAAGCACGAGCTGCTGCGGGAGCTGGGCGCGGACGAGCTGATCGACTACCGGACCGAGGACTTCACCGCGGTCGAACCGGTCGACCTGGTCTTCGACACCCTGGGCGGCGACACCGCCAGCCGCTCCCTCGCCACGCTCAAGCCGGGCGGCCAGCTCATCACCATCGCGCTCACCAGCGTGCCCGCCGACCTCGCCGAGCAGGCCGCCGCCCGCGGCGTGCACGCCTACCCGCTGCTGGTCGAGGCCGACCAGGCCGGGATGCAGGCGCTCGCCGACCTGGTCACGGCCGGCCGGCTGCGGGCCGTGGTCGAGGCCGTCTTCCCGCTCTCCCAGGCCGCGAAGGGCCACGAGCTGGGCGACACCGGCCGGGTGACCGGCAAGGTCGTGCTGACCGTCGCCGAGTAGGCGCACCCCGCGGCCGTCCCGCGAGTGTGGCCGCCCCCTCCGCGCGGACGGGGCGGCCACACGGCGTGGTGCCGGACCTCGGCGCCGACCGTGCCGCCCGCTGCGGGGCCGGACGGGGACGGACAGGAGGTCCGGATGCGGCTGACACAGGCCCTGCTACGGCTGACAATGGGCGCATGAAGGTCAGAGTCGTCGGCGCGGGCATCGTCGGACTCACCTGTGCGCTCCGCCTGCGAGAAGCCGGTCACGAGGTTGCACTGGTCGCCGCCGACCGGCCCGAGAACACCACGTCGTCCGTGGCGGCGGCGCTGTGGTACCCCTACCGGGCGTTACCCGAGCAGGCTGTCACACGGTGGGCTGCTCACACGTACGACGTGCTGAAGGGAATGCTCGACAGCCCGGACACCGGGGTGAGGCTCCGGACCGGTCGTGAGCTGTTCCGTCGGCCCACCAAGGACCCCTGGTGGGCCGGCGCGGTGCCAACACTGGAGCGGGTCCCACCGGCCGGGCTCCCCACGGGCTACGCGGACGGCCTGGCCTTCCCCGCCCCCGTCGTGGACATGAAAGCGCACCTTGCCTGGCTGCTCAACCGCCTGCACGCCCTGGACGTCGACATCACCTGGGGGATGATCCGGCACCTGGACCATGCACGCGCCGACGTCGACGCCGTCGTCAACTGCACCGGACTGGGTGCCCGCGAACTCGTCCACGATCGGACACTGACGCCGGTCCGCGGCCAGGTCGTCATCGTGGAACAGACCGGCCTCGACGAGTGGACGCTCGACCAGAGCGACCCGCGACGGTTGACCTACATCGTTCCCCGCACGGACACGATCGTTCTCGGTGGTACCGCCGAGGAGCGCGATGAGGACGACGCCGTCCGGCCGACAACCGCGTCGGCGATCGTCCAGCGCTGTTCCGCCCTCGTGCCGCAGGTCGCCGGAGCCCGGATCCTCGGCCACCGCGTCGGGCTGCGCCCGGCCCGGCCGGCCGTGCGGCTGGAGGCAGAGGAGCACGGGGACCGCGGCCTCGTCGTCCACTGCTACGGCCACGGAGGCGCCGGCGTGACCCTGTCCTACGGCTGCGCCGCCGACGTCGTACGCCTCGTGTCGGAGCACGCATCCAACGGGAGATAGCCATTCCGACGTACACCGGGTCGGGGCTGCGGGGATCCTTGTCGTGACTGGCCCGGCGGCCGCGGGGTACGTGCCGTGACTGGCCCGGCGGCCGCGGGGGAGAATGGCCGGCAGCAACCGGGGCCGCGCAGCGCCGAACCGGGCCGAGCCGGCCCGCACCAGGTCGAGCTGCAGCGTGGAACCGGGCCGTCACAGGGCCGCGGGCACTGCGCCGCGCGCCACGATCCGGGGGAGCGCCGACCATGGGATCCAGCTTCTACGTCCACGCCCACTCGCAGGACGGCGGCCCCGCCTGGGCGTTCACCCGCGCGGAACTCGCGGCGGCGCTGACCGCGCGCTGGCCGGGCGCTTCGGTGGTCGACTCCGTCGAGGGCTGGGCCGAGATCCTGGTCGAGGTGGAGCCCGGCCAGTGGGCGGAGCTGTCCTACAACCTGCGCGGCAGGGCGTTCTCCTTCGAGGACCGGGAGCCGTGGTCGGCCCCGCTGACCGTCCTCCACACCGTGCTGCGCGACCTCGCGCCGGACGTCCCGGTGGTGTGGTGGCCGGACTTCGACGCGGTGCCGGAGCCCTTCGACCTCACCGCCGACCTGCCGGCGGTCCTCGACGCCTTCGGCGCGTAGGACGGCCGGCCTGAACGGGTCAGGCACAGGCTTGCCTTGACGTCGGCGTCAATCCCTACGGTCGTCCTCACACGCCGCGTCCGGCGCCGTCGGCTCCGCCACGGTCGGCGGTACCGCGCCGCTCCGGCACCGCCCGAATCCGAGGACACCCCCATGCCGACAGTCCGGCTTTCGCTCCTGCACCTCGACGCGAGCATCCGCAGCACCGGGTCCACCTCCCGGGAACTGTCCGCCCACTTCGCGTCGGAGTGGCGCCGGAACCACCCGGAGGGCGACTACGTCTACCGCGACCTGGCAGCCGTGCCGGTCCCGCACCTCACGCACGCCGTCCGCGAGGCCCTGCTGAACCCGGCCGGCGAGCACGGCGAACCCCCGCACGAGCGGGCCCTGACCGCGGCGCTGACCACCGAGGTGCGCGAAGCGACGACGCTGGTCATCGGGGTGCCGATGTACAACTACTCGATCCCGTCGACGGTCAAGGCGTGGCTGGACCGTCTCGTCACCCCGGCCCACATGGTGGCCCCCGGCGGCGGTCCCGGGCCGCTGTCCGGCAAGTCCGTGGTGGTGGTCTCGGCCCGCGGCGGCTCGTACGCGCCGGGGACGCCCCGGGAGGGGTGGGACCACCAGGAGCCGTACCTGCGGTCCGTCCTGGGCTCGATCGGCCTCGCGGACGACCTCGGCTTCGTGCACGCCGAGCTGACCATGGCGGGCGTCGTACCGCAGATGGCCGCCCTCAGGCCGCTGGCCGAGAAGTCCCTGGCGGCGGCGTACGAGACCCTGGACGGGTTGGCCCGCTGACGGTCGCTCACCGCACAGGCCCAGGGCAGCGGGATCCGAACAGCGCGGTGGATCGGGTTTGTCGGCTCCGGCGGCCGATCCCGGCTGCGCAGGCGGCGGCCCGGACTCCGGCGGAGACGGCGAGGTCACTCGTCGAGGACCCGCTCCCACAGCAGCCCGTCCCGCCAGCTCCCGTCGAGAAAGATCGAGGAGTGCGCGACGCCGTACGGGCTGAACCCGTTGCGGCGCAGCACCCGCTGCGACGGCAGATTCTCCAGATCGGTGGACGCCTCGGCGCGGTGCAGCCCGAGTTCGTCCGTCATCACCCGGAGTGCGAGCTCGACGGCGCGCCCGGCGTGCCCTTGGTGCTGGGCGACACTGCCGATCCAGTACCCGACGGAGCCGCGGCGCAGGTGCGGCTGCGGCAGGATGCCTCCGATGGTGACCTGCCCGATCACCTGGTCGTCGGCGAGTACCACGCCCGGCCAGACCGTGCCGGCCCGGTATCCGGCCAGCAGCTTGTCGATCCGCTCCGCCTGGCCCTGCGGGGTGAAGAACTCGGCCGGCTGGGCCGGCTCCCACCGCCGGAAGGCCTCGACGTCGCGCACCCGATGCGCGGCGATCGGGGCGGCGTCGGTCGGCTCGATCAGGCGGATCCTGGTGCTGCGGTGCATGGGCTGATCCTCGTTGCGGTGCGTCGGATGAGACGGCCGCCAGCCTAGGCAACGGCCGCCGGCGCGCGGTCTGGCAGAGCCGCAGCGACGGTTGGCCGTCGGTGGACCCGGCGTGGCAAGCCACGCCGCGAGCGGAAAGTCGCGTTCGCGCGAGAGTCCGCCACTCGGCAACACCGGGTTCCGATTCCAAGGCGCGCTTACGAGGAGGTGAGCAACTGAGGGACAGCGGAAAGCTTTTGGGTCGGTGTAGGGACTCGGTCACCCGGTCACCTGTGGTGCCGGGGGCTACAGCTCCCGGAGGAGCGCGGCGGGGCTCCAGTGCCCCGACGCGCCGGGGCGGCTGCTGAGGTAGTCCGCCGCCCGCCCGAGGCTCCACCCGTGGGCCTCGACCAGACCGGAGGCGAGGTTGCGCAGGTAGGCGACGCTGGGAGCGTTCAGCTCCGCAGCAGGCAGGCCCCAGGGCGCGGTGAACGTCAGCACCGGCACGCCGTCGAGGGAACCGGGACAGACCAGGGTCTCGTAGCGGCCCGGCCCGATCCGCTCCTGCCCGGTGCCGAGTACCCCGGCCAGCGCGAGGTCCTTACCGGGCTCCCGGTACATCTCCTGGGCCGCGAGGTCGCTGAACTGCCCGACGGTCAGCAGGTAGGCCCGTGCGGGCGTCTTACCCGGCTGCGCGGGGTCGTAGAAGCCCATGCCGCCGCCCCAGACCGCCGACTCCCGTGCGAAGTACAGCGTCCCGGGAAGCACCAACGGCACGTCCCGCCGGGGCGGCCTGCCGTCCCGGCAGCCCGGATAGGTACGTGCCCCGCCCGGCGGACGGCCGCCACGGAGGTAGTAGGCCAGCCGGCCGGCGTGCATGTTCGAGCCGTACGCCGCGTACCAGACGAGCTCCGGCTCGCCGTCGGCATCCGGCCGCAGCTCCTCCACACGAACCTCCTCCACGCCAGCCTCCTCCGGGCAAACCCTTCACGAATCTCCTCCGCAGCCGGCGACGGTACCCGACGAGTGGCCACCGCACCCCGGCGCCCGCGCTCACGGCCCGTACTCACGGCCTGTACTCGCGGATCGCGCTCACGGAACGTCAGAACGCGCCGCCGCGGACCTCATGGAGCCTCTCCGGGGGCGCCCCACCGGGTCAGCGGCTGCGGCGGAACCAGCGGCGGGAAGTCGGGGCAGGAGGGGCAGATCGGGCACGAGGCCGAAGAAGTGGAGCGACAGGACGAGTCCGCGTTCGTCGGTCCAGACGTCTGCCTCGCGCTCGGTGAAGCCGGTGAGGTCCAGGCTCGTGATCGGTGTCATGACGTCATCATGCGGGCTCCCCGGCCGGATTCCCGCGGCGGGGTCGGCGCCGGTCGGTTGCCGGGCAGGGCGGTTCCGGTACCCGCCCGTCGGACCGGACCCAGGCGGCGAAGGCCTCGACGGCGTCCACGACGGCTTCGTTCCGGAGTGAGTGGAAGAGGTCGAAGGCGTGCTGGGCGCCGGGGAGTTCGGCGTAGACGACGGGGCCGGCGGAGACGGCCCGCAGGTCGTCGGCGAAGCGGCGGGCGACGGTGACGGGGACGATGGTGTCGTGGTCGCCGTGCACCAGCAGGAACGGCGGGGCGTCGGCGGTGACGTGGGTCGAGGGGCAGGACTCCGGTCCCTGGCCGTAGTAGGGGCCGTAGTAGCCGTTCAGGCCGATCACGGCGGTGACGGAGGTGTCGGCGGTCTCGAAGCCGGGCTGGAGGGCCGGGTCGCCGGCGGTGAGGGCGGCCAGCGAGGCCATGTGCGCGCCGGCCGAGCTCCCGGCGACGAAGAGGGTGGCCGGGTCGGCGCCGTACGCGTGGGCGTGGTCGCGGGTCCAGGCGATCACCCGTTTGAGGTCGATCAGGTGCTCGGGGTGCTGGACCTCGGGCCGCAGACGGTAGTTGGCGCTCACGCAGACCCAGCCGCGTCCGGCCAGGCGGTGCAGCAGCGGCATGCTCTCGCTGTTCTTGCGCCCGCCGTGGTAGGCGCCGCCGTGCAGGTGGATCAGCAGGGGAGCGCCGTCGGGCCGGGAGCGGTGGTGGAGGACGTCGAGCCGGTGCCGGCGGCCGGCGGGGCCGTACGCCAGGTTCGGCACCCGGGTGACGGTACGCGGGCGGCGGGGGAACGGCCGGAGCAGGATGCGGGCGAGCGGGTGGCGGCGGCGCAGTCCGGCGGCGGTGTCCGGGGCGATCGCGGCGCGCCAGGAGGGGCCGAGGCCCTCGGCGAGGGCGTGCTCGACGACGGGCCGGGCGCGCAGTGCACGCCGGACGACGATCGGTAGCCCGGCCGCGGTGGCCGCGGCGACCGCCGCGGCCGTCCAGCCGGCGGGTTCGTGGACGTCGCCCTGGGTGAAGGCGTTGGCGGTCCAGAGCAGGAGCCAGGCGAGGGAGACGAAGGGCAGCTCGTTGACGAGCAGGCCGAGGCGGTAGGCCAGGGTGGCCAGCGGCCGCGGCCGGCGCACCGGAATGAGGGCGAACAGCGTGCCCGCGGCGACGGACGCCACGGTCACCAGGTAGCCGACGGGCACGGGGTCAACCTCCGATCAGACGGGTCCACGGCTTCACCCCTCTGGATTCACCCCATCCGTGGTACCCCATCCGTGGTACCCCATCCGTGGTACCCCATCCGTGGTACCCCATCCGTGGTACCCCATCCGTGGTACCACGGATGGGGTACCATCGGCAAGGTGAACAGGGACCGACGCGACCGACTGCGGGACGCGGCCATCGAGGTGCTGGCGGAGGCCGGCGGGCGGGGACTGACCCACCGGGCCGTGGACGCGGCCGCGGGCGTCCCTGCGGGCACCGCCAAGAACTACTTCCCCACCCGGGACGCGCTGCTCGCGGCCGTGGCCGAGCGGTGTGCGGAGTTGTACGGCGAGGTGCCCCGGCCGGCGCCCGCCGACCGCGTCGGCCTGGCGGCGATGCTGCGCACCCTGCTGGAGAACGTCGCCGGCCCGGGCCGTGCCCGCATGCTCGCCTACCTCGAACTGCGGGCCGAGGCCGCCCGCCGGCCCGCGCTGGCAGTGGTTCTGGACGCGGTGGCCGCAGCCGACTTCACCGCTTTCGAGCAGGCCCAGCGCGCCGCCGGCCTGCCGGTCACGCCCGAGCGGGCGGCGGCCGTCACGCTGGCCCTGCACGCGGCCGTCCCCCACCTGCTGGCGGGCGGGCCCGGGACGCTGGCCGCAGCGGGCCTGGACGACCTCGGGCGCTTCGTGCGGAGCCTGCTGGACACCGTCTACGGGCCGCCGCCCGCCGCCTGAGGACCATCGTCGCGGGTCGGCCCGGCCGACCGGCAACGGCGGTGACCCCCAGACGGTGAACGTCGGACGGCGAACCTCGAAGGGCGGGCCTCGAGCGGCGGGCCTGAGACCGTGAACCTCAGACGGCGGGCTCATGCGGCGAGCCTCAGCGGCGGAACACCCGGGTGAGCGCGTTCCACCAACTGCGGCGCTGCCGGGGGACGGTGGCGCCGCCGGCGCCCGCAGCGGCCGCCTGCACCGACGGTGCGCCGGGTGCTGCCGACGGTTCCGCACGGTTCAGGGGCGCGGTGAGCGCCGGATCCTCCGGCGGGATGGTCCGCGGGGTGAAGCTCACCGGCAGCTCGACCAGGTGGCGGGAGATCCACGCGGACGTCCACCGCAGGTCCTCCTCGGGGACGGCGATGACGAGGTCCGGCAGTCGGGTGAGGAGGATGTCGATGCCGGTCTCGGCGATGGCCCGGCCGATGTCCTGGCCGGGGCACTCGTGGGGACCGGCGCCGAAGGCCAGGTGGGAGCGGTTGCCGTGCAGGGGCTTGGACGGGTCGGGGCGGACGACCGGGTCGACGTTGCCGGCGGCGAGACCGAGCAGCAGCATGTCGCCGGTCCTGATCTGCTGGCCGCCGAGCTCGGTGTCGCCGGTGGCCCAGCGGCCGGCGACCAGCGACATCGGCGCGGAGTCCCAGAGGACCTGGTCCAGGGCGTCGGCCAGGGTCATGTGGCCGCCGGACAGGTGGGCGCGGAAGCGGCGGTCGGTGAGGACCATCTTCAGCGTGTCGGCGATCAGGTTGACGGTGGTCTCGTTGGCGGCGAGCAGGACGACCCGCAGGTGTTCCATGACCTCGTCGTCGGTGAGCCCGGCCGGGTGCTGGAGGAGCCAGGACACGAGGTCGGCGCCGGGGGAGTGCCGTTTGCGTTCCATGGTGCGGCGCAGGGTCGCCACGACGTAGTCGTTGCTGGCGATGGCGGTCTCGGTGCCCTTCATGAGGTCGCGGGCGGCCTCGACCAGCCGGGGACCGTACTCGTCCGGCATGCCGAGCAGTTGGGTCATCACGAGCATCGGCAGGTGCTCGGCGAACTGGGAGATGAGCTCGGCCCGGCCGGTGGGACCGAACTGGCGGACCAGTTGGTCGGTGGCGCGGGTGACGTGGCGGCGGGTGCCGCGCCGGTCGAAGCGGTTGAGGCTGTCGGTGACGGCTCCGCGCAGGCGCTTGTGCTCCGCGCCGTCGGCGAAGACGCAGAGCGGCTGCCAGGCGATGACCGGCATCAGCGGGGAGTCGGGGGCGACGAGGCCCTTGCGGAACGCCGTCCAGCGGCGGGAGTCCCGGGAGAACCGGGACGGGGTGCGCATCGCGGTGAGGTTCGCGGAGTGCCCGAGGACCAGCCAGGCCGGGAGGTCGCCGTGCAGGAGGACGGGGGCCACTTCGCCGTGCTCGGCACGGAGCTTCTCGTACAGGCCGGCCGGGTCGGCCTCGGCCTCCGGCCCGTAGAGCCGCCGGAGGCCCCCGGCGCCGAGGCCGCCGGGCTGGTGGGCGGGGCAGCCGGGCGGCGGGGTGGGGGAGGCGTCGTCGGTGAACGGGGTGGTCACGGTTTCTCCGGGGTCAGCGGGAGGCGGTGGTCAACGGGAGGCGGTGATCGGGGGGTGATCGAGGGGTGATCGAGGGCGGGCGACGGGTACGGAGTGGCCTCAGCCCCCGGGCGGGACCGAGAGGTTGTACAGGTAGTGCATCAGCGCCAGCAGGACGTCCCGGCTGGATTCGCGTGTCCTGGCGTCGCAGGTGACGATCGGCACCTCGGGCGGCAGGTCGAGCGCGGCTCGCAGCTCCTCGGTGGGGTAGGTCGGCGACTCCGGGAAGGTGTTGGCGGCGACGACGAACGGCACGCCGCGGTCCTCCAGCCGTCCGATCACGTCGAAGCTGACCTCCAGCCGGCGGGTGTCGACCAGGACGACCGCGCCGAGGGCCCCTTCGAACAGGCCGTTCCAGAGGAACCAGAACCGCTCCTGCCCGGGGGTGCCGAACACGTACAGCACCAGCTCCTGGTTGATGCTGATGCGGCCGAAGTCCATGGCGACGGTGGTGGAGGTCTTGCGTTCGATCCCGGCGGTGTCGTCGACGTCGGCGCCGGCCTGGGTCATCGTCTCCTCGGTGGTCAGCGGTCGGATCTCGCTGACGGAGCCGACCATCGTCGTCTTGCCGACGCCGAAACCACCCACGATCACGATCTTGACGGCCATGGTGGCCGTGTCCGGGAGCAGGTCCGCGCTGGGCGGACCCGTCACGGTGTCAGAGCTTCTGGAGTCCATGCATCACCGCCTCCAAGAGGGCGCGGTCGGGGAGGATCGCCTGGGGAACGCAGGCGCGGGCTTCGATCCGTTCCTCGAAGAGGAGGTCGTGGAGCAGCACGGTGACGGCGCTCATCGGCAGTTCCAGGTAGGCGGAGATCTCGGCGACGGACAGCGGGGAGCCGCAGATCCGCAGGATCGCCGCATGCTCGGGCTGCATGGCGGGCGTCGGCTCCGCGCGGGAGACGATGAGGGTGACCAGGTCGAACGTGGTCTGCTCGGCGCCGCTGCGGCCGCGCGTGATCACGTAGAGGCGTTCGGGGTCGTCCTCGTCCCAGTCCAGTCCCTGGTCGGCTGCACTCATGCGACCTGCTCGCCGTTGCGCGGGGGTGTGGTGAGGTGTTCGCCGATCCTGGCGACGAGGTCGCGCATCCGCTGCCCCATCAGCCCGGCGTCGACGCCCTCGTCGGCGAGCACGGCCAGGTAGGCGCGGGCGCCGGCGGCCATCAGGTAGAAGAAGCCGCCGCCCATCTCGATGACGACCAGCCGCATCCGGCCGTCGCCGTAGGGGAACTCGTGGCCGACCGCGGCGGCCAGGCTCTGCAGGCCGGCGCAGGCGGCCGCGAGGCGGTCGGCGGTGTCGGTGTCGGCGCCGTGCTGGGCGATCCGCAGACCGTCGGCGGAGAGGACGATGACGTGACGGGTGTACGGGACGCTCTCCGCCAGGTCCTTCAGCATCCAGTCCATGTTGGTGCGCTGCTGCATCACTGCTCGCCCTTTTCTGCCGACTCTTCGCCGGCGCGGACCGCCGGATCGGCCGACGGTGCTTGTCCGTTCACCCCTTCGGTGAACGCGGCCAGCCACAGACCGGGCTGGACCGGCTCCTTGGCCGGTTCGGGAACGGCGGCGGCCCGGTGGGAGACCGTGCGGGGCGCGGCGTGACGGCGGCGCTGCGGCAGGCCGTTGGCGGTCCGCTCGTTGATCACCGGGATGTCGTCGTCGCCCGCGGCCCGCGCCGCACCGCCCGGGGAGGAGCCGCGCGAAGCGGCCCCGGCGGACGATCCGGCCGGCGATCCGGCGGCCAGCGTCCCCGTGGCGGAGGCGGACAGCGTCCGCGTCCCCCACGGCTGCGGCCCGCCCGCCGCCCGGGAGATGCCGGCCGTGCGGGGCGGCGTCGCGGCGGGCCTGGGCGCGGTGGCCGGCCGGGGGTTGGCGGCGGCGCCGATGCCGTGGGCCCGGCCGGTCGCCGGGGCCGTGGTGATGCACTCCTGGGGGACGATCAGCACGGCGCGCACCCCGCCGTACGCGGAGGGCCGCAGCGAGACCTGGAAGCCGTACGCGCGTGCGAGGCGGCCGACGACGGCCAGGCCGAGCCGGGGGGTCTCGCCGAGGTCGTTGAGGTCGATGCCGGCCTGCGCCTCCCTGAGCATCCGCTCGGCGCGGGCCCGGCCCTCCTCGCTCAGGCTGAGGCCGCCGTCCTCGATCTCGATCGCGATGCCGGTCTGCACCTCGACGGCGGTCAGGTGCACGCTGGTCTGCGGCGGGGAGTAGCGGGTGGCGTTGTCGAGCAGCTCGGCCACGGCGTGGATGAGCGGCTCGACGGCCGGTCCGACCACGGCGACCTCGGACACCGGGTGCAGCTCCACCCGCCGGTAGTCCAGGATCCGGGAGATGCCGCCGCGCAGCACGCTGTACAGCGGCACGGCGCGGCCCCACTGACGGCCGGGGCGGGCGCCGCCGAGGACGGCGATGCTGTCGGCGAGCCGGCCGATCAGCGCGTTGCCGTGGTCCAGCCGCAGCAGGTCGTCGAAGACGGCCGGGTTGGCGCCGTGCCGGTTCTCCATCTCGCGGAGGTCCTGGGCCTGCCGGTGGACGATGGCCTGCACCCGGCGGGCGATGTTGACGAAGGCCCGCTGGGCGGACTCGCGCAGCGCCTCCTCGTTGTCGACCGCCTCCAGGACGGTCCGCAGCATCTCCTGCCGGGAGGCCTCGAACTGCGGTCCGGCGACGGCGTCATGGGACTCGTAGGCCCTCAGCACCTCCGTGACGGAGACGCCGCCGTGCAGGCGGGCGACCGCCGCCGGAAGGTCCTCCCGGGCCAGCCGTGCCGTCTCGCTCTCCTGCCTGGCCAGCCGGGCGAGCAACTCGCGCTCCTGCCGGGCGTACCGCTCCCGCAGGGCGTCCAGCGCGCGCCCCCGGCGCGCCGTCTCACCGGCCACCAGGGCCGCCGCCGCCGTCCCCACCACCCCGCACCAGACGACTCCTGCCCGGGCACCGGTGGAGGCGGTCGCCGCGACGACGGCGACCGCCGCCGTCACCACGACGGGCAGTATCCACACCAGCACGGGAGTGGAGCGCCGACCTCTGGGTGACGATCCAGCACCAAGCATCAGCATCCTCAAACGATCGAAGGAGTACGGGACGACGAGCGGGCACCGGCCCCTGCTGACGGCGTGCGGCGGGTGCGTGGGGCGCCGGTGCGGGCGGCGCTCGGCCGGCCGTCGGCGGTCCTCCGGCCGGACCTCGGCAGCGCTGCTCGGCGGCTGATTCGGTGCCTCCCCGGTCGGTTGTCCCACGCGTCGCGCACACCGCCGGGACGTGCCGGGACGGGGCTGCCGTCCCGCCGTCCGGGTGGTGCGGGAAACAGGTTTACCGCGCCCCGGGCTCGCCGGACCGCAGCCCGCGCCCAGTTCGCCCATGCGGGGGGAATCCCGGCGAAACCTCCACGCACCGCAGGGGGCCGTGCTAGGCACCTCACCCCGAACTCGCAGGAGCAGAAGGGTTCCTGCGGGCGCAGGTGGATGACGGCGGCCACCGTCTGGCAGCATGAGCGGATGGAACGGACGGAACAGGTGGAACGCTTGGAACACGTGGGGCGCATGCGACAGAACGTCGGTTCGGGTTCGCCGTTGGAGCCGCAGATCGGCTTCTCCCGCGCGGTCCGGGTGGGCGACCACGTCGCGGTCGCCGGAACGGCGCCCATCGCGGACGACGGTTCCACGGCGGCGCCGGGCGACGTCCACGGGCAGACGGTCCGGTGCCTCGACATCGCCGAGCAGGCGCTGAAGGAGGCCGGGGCATCGGTGCAGGACGTCGTGCGGACGCGCATCATGCTCACCGACGTCACCCGTTGGAAGGAGGCCGCGCGGGCGCACGGCGAACGGTTCGCGGCCGTCAGGCCCGCCTGCACGTTCGTCGAGGTCTCGCGCTTCATCGACCCGGAGTGGCTGGTCGAGATCGAGGTCGACGCCGTCCTCGGCGGGGACGCGCCCGCCGGCCCCGCCCGGTAGGCGGGCCCGGGCAGGGACGGGCCTGCGCACGGACGGCCTGCGCACAGACGGGCCCGCCCGGCAGCGCTGGAGGCCGGTCCGCCGCAGCATCGCGGGGCCCGATGAGATCGCCTTCCCGTGTCAGTGATCTCCCGGGTCAGTGGCCGTCCGGGGCAGTGACCTCCCGGGTCAGTGGCCGCCCTTCGGCTCGGTGCAGCCGCCCTCCAGGTAGTACCCGTGGGCCTCGACCTTGACGGGGTTGCCGAGCCGGCCGGCGACGCAGGGGCCGGCACCCGGGATGGTGACCTCGAACGAGACCTCACCGTCCGAGAGGTTGACCTGGGCGCTGTTGCGCGGGTAGCCGAGCGACTCCAGGATGCCGTGGACGTCGTCCTGGGAGAGCGGTGATGCGGCGGCGCGAGCCTTGACGGCGGCGGAGATGCGCTTGCTGTGTGCCTCGCCCCGGCAGCGGTCCACCGCGTCGAGGACCACCATCTGCTTGTACATCGAGTTCTCGGCGTGCTTGGCCGCCCAGGGGTCGGCCGGCTCGGCCGGGGCGGTGCCCGTGCCGTCGGCGGAGGGGCTCGGCCGTGCGGACGCGCAGCCCAGCGCCGCCACCTGGGGGAAGAGCCGGTCGTGCTCGGCGAGGCCCTGCCGGCGCTGCTCGGCGTAGTCGGGCGGGACGGACCCGGACGCGGTGGCCCCCGAGGCGGTGGGAGCTGCCGTCCCGACGCCGCCGGCACCGGTGGTGCTCACGCTCCCGCAGCCGGTCGTCGCGACCAGTCCCGTCAGCACGCCCGCTGCCGCCGCCACTGCCAGACGTCTCATCAGCCCGCCCTCCCCGGTCCGACGCGCGCCCGGCCGGGGCGCTTCGTACGGCACCCATCATGCCGGACGGCCGGATCCACCGGGGCCGGGGGGCTGTCGGTGGCAGTCCCATGAGCTCACCGCCGCCCGGGAGTTCACTGCCGTCCGGGAGTTCACCCCGGGCCGGGCGTGCCGATCGCCGTTCCCGTCCGGTACAGCTCCACGAGCAACGGTCGCAGTGCCAGCCCGGTCCCGGTCAGCCGGTAGCTCGTGCGCACCGGGAAGCCGCGCAGCCGCTCGCACCTGGCCAGCCCCCGCTCCTCCAGCGTGCGCAGGCGCTCCGCGAGCACCTTCGGGCTGATCTCCGGCAGCCGCTCGCGCAGTTCGCCGAAGGACAGCGGCCCGTGCATCAGCTCCCGCAGCAGTAGGGTCGTCCACCGCCCGGACACCGCGGCCAGGGCCACCTCGACCGGGCAGGTCGCCTCCGGCCGTGCCGTCCGGCCCTGGAGGCCGGGCACCAACTCGGTGTCCCAGGACCGGTCCGCGGCGTCGCTTTCCGTTTGGTGACCTACGCGGCCGCCGAATTCACTGCCCTCATGACGCATGAAGCCACTGTCACCCTGACCACCGATCCCGGGCAACACCCGGCCGTCTTCGCCGCCGCCTTCGGCACGGGCGACCCGGCCGCCGTCCAGCGGGTCTACGAACCGGGAGGCGTTTTCGTCCCCGCCCCCGGAACGGCCGTGACCGGACCGGAACTCGCCGCTGCCAACGCGGAGTTCCTCGCCCTCGGCCTCCCCATCACGGTGCGCCCGCGCCACACCTACGTCGCGGACGACATCGCCCTGCTCATCGTCGACTGGTCGATCTCGGGCACGACCCCCGACGGCGAGGACGTCCACCTCGAAGGCACCGCGACCGACGTGGCCCGCCGGGGGAAGGACGGGCGGTGGCGGTACGTCATCGACAACCCCTTCGGCACGGCCGGGGCACCCCAGGCAACCCACGCACCCGGAGGGCCCGAGGCAACTGCAGCACCTGAGGCACCCGGATCAGCGCAGGCACCCGGAGCAGCCGACGCACCCGGAGCAGCGCACGCACCCGCGGCCGCAGGCCCTGCCTGAGACCGGCCGCCGGCCGGGCGCAGATGCGCCCGGCCGGCGGCCGCGTAGCGGGTACTCGGGGCTGCCTGCCGTCAGCCGATCGCCCAGAGCTGGAGCGCCGAGCCGGTGTCGGCCTGCTGGGTGACCTTGGCCCCGTCCGCGGTGGACGCGGTGGTGAGCAGCAGGCCGCTGTCCGAGGCGATCCGGTAGCCGCCGGGGGCCGGGGTGATCCGCCAGCGCTGGTTTGCGCCGCCGGTGCAGGGCCACTGGATCACCTTGGCGCCGGCCGCCTTGGAGCCGCCGCTGACGTCCATGCAGAGCCCCGACTCGCCGTTGGCGATCTGGTAGCCGCCGTCGGCCTGCCGGGTGAGGACCCAGTTCTGGTTGGCGCCGCCGTTGGCCGTCCAGGTGACCAGCTGGGTGCCCCGGGTGGTGGAGTGATCGGGGGCGTCCAGGGCCTTGCCGGAGGCCGTGAGCGTGTGGGTGCCGTCCAGCGGCGGGTCGGGGACGGTGCCGGTGGCGGTGAAGGTGAGGGTCTGCTCGGCGGCGGTGCGGGCACCGCCGACGGGGTTGCCGCTGGTGTCGGTCCAGCTCCGGACGGGGGTGGTCTCGGCGGAGCGGCCGCTCGCCGAGGAGAGTCCGAGGACGAGACCGCTGTAGCGGTTGACCAGTTTGAACGCGCCGGTGGCGGCCCCGGCGGAGGAGCTCCCGGGGACGACGAACCACTGCTGGCCGACGCCGGGCCCGCCGGTGCCGGCGGCGGTGACGGTGGGGCGGGCGCCCCAGGCACGGCCGGCGACGGCGGTGGAGTCGACGCCGAGCAGCAGGCCGGTGGAGGCGTTGGCGATCCGGTAGGAGCCGTCGCCGTTGGCCGCGAAGCGCCAGGACTCCAGTGCCGATCCCGTCGCGGCCGCCACCGAGGTGGTGGTGGAGCCGCCGGGGACCTGGGCGAGCACCCGGCCGTCGGCGCTGCCGATCCGGTAGGTCCGGCCGAGGTCGACCGGGGGAGTGGCGGGCGCGGAGCTGCCGATCGTCACGTCCACGTACTCGCCGTCCGAGGTGCCCGAGCAGCTGATGGCGCAGTACGAGCGGAAGGACCTGCCGACGATCGCGGAGCTGCTCCGGTTGGCGCCGTCGAGGAACCAGCGGTACCAGGACGCGGTGTGGTACTTGTCGGTGTCGCCGATCGGGACCCACTTCTGGGTGGAGAGGTCGGCGGTCGCGTAGTACTGCTGGGGCGCCGCACCGCTCTGGTCGACCGCCTGGGGTTCGCCGATGTAGAGCCCCAGGTAGGCGTTGTAGGTGATGTCCATGACGAACAGGGGCGAGGTCGGGGGCATCTTGCCGGCCGCGACCTGCTGGGCGACGGTCCCGGGGTTGGCCGGGTCGTAGTCGCCGGAGGCCGGGGTGTAGCCGGTCGGGTGGGCGGGGTCGGCGGGCACCATGTTGCTCTCCCGGCCGCCCACGCCGGGCTGGGACCAGGCGCCGTCGTACCACTTCTGCCACGAGCCGGGCGCCATCTTCTCGGAGATCGGCGCCCGGGCCACGTGCTCGTGGTAGGCCTTCCAGCCGTCGCCCTTCTCGACGACCCGCGAGCCGTAGAAGACGTAGAAGTAGCCCGAGGCGGTGTCGACGAACAGCCGCTGGTCGCCGTCGCCGTAGTGGAAGGTCTGGTTCGGGAAGGCCGCGTCGTCACCCCGCGCGGTGCTGTACGGCGAGGTGATGACGTGGTCCTCGATGGTCCACGTCCGGCCCTGGTCGGTGGAGACCGCGTAGTCGATCGCGTCGAAGTGGACGCGGTCGCCGAAGGGTTGCGGCGTGAACTCGTTGTGCACCAGCCCGTACCAGTGGCCGGTGTCCGGGTCGACCCAGACGCCGGAGAGGTCGCAGTAGTTCTTCTGGGAGTACGAGGAGCCGGCGGGCGCGTAGCTCGCGGTGCGGCCGGTGGGGCTGTTGTTGCAGCGCCAGGTGGTGTCGTTGTTCCGGTCGTTCGCGTTGGCCGGGTTGACGGCGTCGCTGATCGCGCCCGACCGGGTGGCGGAGTCGAAGTCCCGGCCGGTGAAGAAGTCCCAGTACCGCGCTTCGGTCGCGCCGTACAGGGCGGCGGACTGCTGGAAGTAGAAGGTGCCGTCCTTGTCGGTGTAGGGGATGGCGGGGGTGTCGGTGGGGTGCTTGTAGACGACGGGAGTGCCGACGCTCACGGTGTAGCCGGCGGATGCGGCGGCGGGCAGCGCGATGACGGGTGCGACGGGGGCGGCGGGCGGTGCGGCCGAGGCCGGAACGGCCAGGCTCGCGTTCAGCGCCAGGAGCGCCGGGGCGAGGGCGGCGGCGAGTGCTCTGAGGGGTGGGGCGGACATGGGGGTCTCCTTCGCTGGGGCGGGAGCCGGCGGCGGGGCCGGTCCCGACGTCGAGTGCAGCGGCCTGCAGTATCCGACCCGGGAACACACAAATGTCAACACCTTCGATCAGAAATCTGCAATCCAGGTTCCCCAATCTGCTCGAAGCTGCTTGAATCAAGCCCCAACGCGTCATGTCTAGGCATTCGCCGCGTCTGTCGGCAAGCACCGCGCCCGCCGGCAACCACAGCACCGCTCGCCACCACCGCACCTGTCGCCACCACCGAACCCCGAGGGCCGCATGCTCCAGATCTCCCCGACCGGCTTCACGCTCGACGGACGCCCGCTGCGCCTCCTCTCGGGCGCCCTGCACTACTTCCGCAGCCTGCCCGAGCAGTGGCCCGGCCACCTGCGGATGCTCCGCGCGATGGGCCTGAACACCGTGGAGACGTACGTCCCGTGGAACCTCCACGAACCGAGCCCCGGCTCCTACGACTTCACCGGCCGGGCCGACCTCGGGGCCTTCCTCCGCGCCGCCGCCGACGCCGGACTCCACGCGATCGTCCGCCCGAGCCCCTACATCTGCGCCGAATGGGAGAACGGCGGCCTGCCCTGGTGGCTGCTGGCCGACCGGAGCCTGCCCCTGCGCACCGGCGACCCGCGCTACCTGGCCCACGTCGACCGCTGGTACGACACGCTGATCCCGCTCCTCGCCGAGCACCAGACCACCCGCGGCGGCAACGTCCTGATGGTCCAGATCGAGAACGAGTACGGCTCCTACGGCACCGACCGCGGCTACCTCGCCCACCTCGCCGAGGGCCTGCGCGCCCGCGGGATCGACGTCCCCCTCTGCACCTCCGACGGCCCGGAGGACTTCTTTCTCACCGGCGGCACCCTCCCCGGCCACCTGGCCACCGTCAACTTCGGCAGCCGCGCCGGGGAGGCCTTCGCCGAGCTGCGCCGGCACCGCCCGCAGGACCCGCCGATGTGCATGGAGTTCTGGAACGGCTGGTTCGACCACTGGGGCAAGCCGCACACCACCCGCTCCGCCGAGGACGCCGCCGGGACCCTGGAGGAGATCCTGGCCGCCGGGGCCTCCGTCAACCTCTACATGGCCCACGGCGGAACCAACTTCGGCACCTGGGCCGGCGCCAACACCGACGACCCCCGCACCGGCGAGGGCTACCTGCCGACCGTCACCTCCTACGACTACGACGCGCCACTGGACGAACGCGGCGCCCCCACCGCCAAGTTCTGGGCGTTCCGCGAGGTGCTGTCGGCGTACGCGGACGGCGCCGTGCCGGAGCCGGAGGAGCTCCCGCCCCTGCTCGCACCGCGCCGGGTGGAGCTCGACCGGTCGCTGCCGCTGTCCGACGTCGTCGACCACCTCTCCACCGGGGCGGTCCACTCCGCGGTGCCGCTCTCCTTCGAGGAGCTCGGCGTCCAGCACGGCCTGGTGCGCTACCGGGGCACCATCCCGGGCCCCCGGGCGGACCACCCGCTCACGGTCCAGGGGCTCGCCGACCGGGCCCACGTCCACGTCGACGGCGTCCACCTCGCCACCCTGGAACGCGACGTGGAGCACGAACCGCTCAAGGTCGCGGTGCCCGGCCGGGAGGCCCGGCTGGAGCTCCTCGTCGAGTCGATGGGCCGGGTCAACTACGGCGCCGCGACCGGCGACCGCAAGGGCGTCGCCGCCCTCCTGCACACCCAGCAGTTCCTGCACGGCTGGACCGCCGACCCGATGCCGCTGGCCGACGGCACCCCCGACCGGCTGCCCTGGGGCGCGGCCCGGGCAGCGGAGGGAACGGCGCCCGGCGGGCCCGCCCCGACCTTCCACCGCGGCACCTTCGAGGTCGCCGAGCCGGCCGACGGCCACCTGGCGCTGCCCGGCTGGACCAAGGGCTACGTCTGGGTCAACGGCTTCCTGCTCGGCCGCTACTGGGACCGCGGACCGCAGCGGACGCTCTACCTGCCCTGGCCGGTCCTGCGCAGCGGGACGAACGAGATCACCGTCCTCGAACTCGACCGCTGCGCCGACCCGGCCGTGGAGCTGCGCCCCGGCCCGGACCTCGGCTGACAGCCCCCGGTCCCCCGGTCCCCCCGTCCACCATCTCCCGTCCACCATCTCCCGTCCCCCACCCACCGGCCCCGTCCACCTGGCCGCGGGCCGTGTCGAAACCGAGACCGCTTCGTGTCTCGCCCTCTCTAGGCAGATGCTCGCATCTGAACAATACTGCTCAGAAATAAACACCCGAGAGCAGAGTTGCGGGCAGACCCGAACAGCTTCCCCCAGCATCCGAAGGAACAGATCCATGGCCAAGACAAGAATCCCCACCCGCCTGCTGGCCGCCGCCGCGGTGCTGCCGCTGCTCACCGCCGTCGCCGCCTGCGGATCGGGCGGCTCCGGCGGCGACGGCGCGGCGAAGGCCGGCGGGACCGCCGAGGTCACCTTCTGGGGCTGGGCTCCGGGCTACGAGGAGGCGGCGGCCCAGTTCAACGCGACGCACACGGACGTCCGGGTCAAGTTCGAGAAGATCGTGTCCGGCAGCAAGGGCGGCTACGCCAAGATCTTCGCGGCCGTGAAGGCCGGCAACGCGCCCTGTCTCGCCCAGGTCGGTTACGAGTCGCTGCCCAGCTTCGTCGTGGAGGGCGCCGTCCAGGACGTCAGCGGCGAGGCCGGAAAGTACCAGTCGGGCTTCGGCGAGGGCGCCTGGAACTCGGTGAAGGTCGGCGGCCAGGTGTACGGCATCCCGGTGGACATGGGCCCGATGGCGCTCTACTACCGCACCGACCTGTACGCGCAGTACGGCCTGAAGCCGCAGGCGACCTGGGAGGAGTTCGCCGCCGACGCCGCCAAGGTGCACTCCGCCAACCCGAACGGCTACCTGAGCGTCTTCAACCCGGACGACCCGTGGTGGTTCGCCGGGATGTCCGCCCAGGCCGGCGGCAGCTGGTTCGGTACCGACAGCAAGGGCTGGAAGGTCTCGCTCGCGAGCGACCCGGGCACCGCCAAGGTCGCTTCGTACTGGCAGGGTCTGATCAACAAGGGCCAGGTCAAGTCCGAGCAGGGCTTCAGCCCCGACCTCTACAAGGACCTGCAGGACGGCACGCTCGCCGCCTACCCCGGCCCGGTGTGGTTCTCCTCCATCCTCGAACAGAACGCAGCGCAGGCGTCCGGCAAGTGGGCGGTCGCCCCGATGCCGCAGTGGCAGGACGGCACCAAGTCGGTCGGCAACGACGGCGGCTCGTCCACCGCGGTCGTCAAGGGCTGCAAGAACGCCGCGGCGGCACTGCAGTTCGCCAACTGGATGAGCACGGACGCCGCCGCCGTCGGCACGCTCGTGGACAAGGCCGGCATCTACCCGGCGTCCACCAGCGGCACCTCGGCGCCGGCCCTGGCCAAGCCCAGCGCGTACTTCGGCAACCAGCCGATCTTCGACGTCTTCAAGCAGTCCGCGGCGCAGGCCCCCAAGTGGAGTTGGGGCCCGACCATGACCCAGACCTCCAGTGACCTCACCGACGCCTTCGGCGCGGCCGTCGCCGCCCACGGCGACCTGACCGCAGCCCTCGGCACCGTCCAGAACAAGACGGTCGAGGCGATGAAGGCCAAGGGGCTGACGGCCACCACCGGCTGACCCGGACCGTGGGCGGAGCGCGCGCACCCGACGGAGCGCGCGCTCCGCCCACCCGGCACCGAGCCACGCACCGAGCCACGCACCGAGCAACGCACCGACCGGCGGACCGACCGACCGCCAGCACGAGAGAGAACCCCAGATGAGCGCAGCAACCCCGGTGGTGACGGGCCGCACCGGCCCGAAGACCACCACCGCCCGACGGGGGCCGGCCCGCAACCGCGCGGTCCTCGGCTTCCTGCTCCCTTTCGGACTGCTCTTCACCGCCCTGTTCCTGCTGCCCATCGGGTACGCGGTCTGGCAGAGCCTCTTTCGGATCGAGCGCTCCGGTCTCGGCTTCGGCCCGGCCAGGACGGTGTTCGCCGGGTTCGACAACTACGCCGCGGCCCTGGGCGACGGCTCGTTCGTCGCCGGCATCGGGCGGGTCCTGCTGTTCGGCGCCGTCCAGGTCCCCCTGATGCTCGGACTGGCCCTCGGCCTCGCCCTGCTGATCGACGCCAAGGGCACCCGGCTGCGGAAGTTCTTCCGGCTCGCCTACTTCCTTCCGTACGCGATCCCCGGCGTCGTGGCCACCATCCTCTGGGCGTTCCTCTACGTGCCCGGCACCAGCCCCCTCGTCGCCGGCCTCAAGGACATCGGCATCGACGTCGACTTCCTCTCCCCGGACACCGTCCTGTGGTCGATGGCCAACATCGTCACCTGGACGTGGACCGGCTACAACATGCTGGTCATCCTCTCCGCCCTGCAGGCCATCCCCAGCGACCTCTACGAGGCCGCCGACCTCGACGGCGCAGGCCCCTGGCGGATCGCCTGGCACATCAAGATCCCCCTGGTGGCCCCCGCCCTGGTGCTGACCGGGATCTTCTCCATCATCGGCACCCTCCAGCTCTTCACCGAGCCGATGGTCCTGCACTCGCTGGCGTCGACCGTCTCCGCCGACTACACCCCCAACATGGCGGCGTACAACGCGGCCTTCGGCAACAACGACTACGGCAAGGCGGCGGCGATCGCCGTCCTGCTGGCGCTCGCCACCTGCGTCCTGTCCTTCACCTTCCTGCGCCTCTCGGTGCGCATCACCGGAAACCGGGTGACCGCATGAGCACCGTCGACCTCCGCCGCCGCTCGACCGCCGGTCCGACCGGGGACCGCCCCGCCGGGACCGCCCGCCCGTCCGGCCCCGCCCGCCGGCCGCGGCCCAACGTCCTCGGCACGGCCGTCCTGTTCGTGCTCTCCGCCTACTTCCTGCTGCCCGCCTGGTGGCTGCTGGTGGCCTCCACCAAGAGCAGCAGCGACCTGTTCGGCAGCGACGGCTTCTGGTTCTCCACCTTCCACCTCGGCGGCAACCTGCACGACCTGGCCACCGCCAACGACGGCCTCTACTTCCGCTGGCTGCTCAACACCGTGCTGTACGCCGGGGTCGGCGCCGCGGCCGCGACGCTGCTCGCGGCGATGGCCGGCTACGCGCTCAGCAAGTACCGCTTCCGGGGCCGCGAGGCGGTGTTCAACACGATCCTCGCCGCCGTACTGGTCCCGGCGCCGCTGCTCGCCCTGCCGGTCTACCTGCTCCTGTCCAAGGCCCACCTGGTCAACACCGTCTGGGCGGTCCTGCTGCCCAGCATGATCAGCCCGTTCGGCGTCTACCTCTGCCGGATCTACGCCGCCGCGTCCGTCCCGGACGAGATCCTGGAGGCCGCCCGGATGGACGGCGCGGGGGAGTTCCGGATCTTCTTCACGGTGGTCCTGCGGATCTTCTCGCCGGCGCTGGTGACCGTCTTCCTGTTCCAGTTCACCACCATCTGGAACAACTTCTTCCTGCCCCTGGTCACCCTCTCCGACCAGAAGCTCTGGCCGGTCAACCTCGGCCTCTACTACTGGAACGGCCTCAAGGACCACACCCCGTACAACCTGGTGGTCACCGGCTCGCTGGTCTCCGTGGTTCCGCTGGTCGTCGCCTTCCTGATGCTGCAGCGGTTCTGGCGCACCGACCTGACGGCGGGCGGCGTCAAGGCCTGAGGCCTGGGGCTCGAAGGCTGAAGCCTGAAGCCTGAAGTCCGTAGCCCCATGCCTGCGTCCTGAGGTCCGACGCCCAAGGCTCGAAGCCCGAAGCCGCCGGACCTCGGGGCGAGCGCGGTGCCCGGGACCCGCCCGGGCCCGTGCTCAGGCCCGGCGGACCGTGACCCCGCAGTTGGCGAACGCCTTCTGCTGCTCGTCCGAGAGGCCGTCGTCCGTGACCAGGTCGTGGACGTCGGAGAGCGGGCAGATGCGTGCGAAGGTGACCCTGCCGGCCTTCGTGCTGTCGGCCAGGACGACCGAGCGCGCACTGCTGCGCAGGAACGCCCGGTCGGTCTGGGCCTCCATCTCGTCGTGCGTCGTGCAGCCCTCCTCCGCCGTCAGGCCGTCCACCCCGATGAAGGCGATGTCCAGGTGGTACTGCGAGAGCATCCGGTCGGCGGCCGGGCCCACCAGCTCGTAGCTGGCCGTGCGGGCGATCCCGCCGATCACCACCAGCCGCACCTCGGGGCGGACGATGAGGTCCGCGGCGATGTTCACCGCATTGGTCACGACGGTGAGACCGCTGCGCTCCGCGAGCACCCGGGCGAGCTCACTGGTGGTCGTGCCGCCGCTGAGGCCCACCACCGCACCGTCCGGCACGAGTTCGGCCGCGGCGTGGGCGATCCGGCGCTTCTCCTCCCGCTGCTTCTCGCTCCGGTGGCGCAGCGGCAGTTCGAGGTTGACCGACCCGGTCACCGCACCGCCGCGGGTGCGGTGCAGCAGCCCCTGTTCGTGGAGCTCCTGGAGATCGCGGCGCACTGTCGCGGTGGAGACGTCCAGCAGTTCGGCGAGCGCGTGGACGTCGGCGCTCCCCGCTTCGGTGACGTGCGAGAGGATGCGGGCGGCGCGGTCGGCTTTGAGCATGTCCCGAGTCTAGCCGGGTCGGACGCTCACGGACCGGGGAAGGCTGGACGAAGATGACCATGCGGGGAGTCAATCGATCAACTCCGCTCACGCTCCTGCGCGGAGGGCGCCGAGGCCGCGCAGCGCAGCTCGGGAAGAACCGGTTCCGCGCGCGCATGGATCCGCACGGCGGCTGGGAACAATCGCCGGGACGCGACAGGTCGATCAACGAACGGGAGCCGGGATGGACGCGGAACTGAAGGCGGTCACCGACGCGGTGCGCGAGGTCGAGAAGGCGTTGCGCGACACCGTGGTCGCCCCGGGACGGGGTCGCAGCGGGCGGGTCGTCCTGGCCGACGAACCGGCCCTCCTGGCGGCGGCCGCAGCCCTGTTGGAGACCCTGGGCGGCTTCACGGGCGGCTATCCCGACCGGATGACCACCCCCGGGGCCCGCGCGGCCTTCCACCGGGCCACCACCGAGCTGGCCGGCCTCGCCCGTCAGTTCCGTGAGGCCGAAGGCGGGTCCGCGAAGCAAGGGGCCTGATCCGGAGGCGCGCTGCGGTGTGCCCGCTCGGCCCCGGTGCAACGGCGGCAGGGCGTAACGGCGGCAGGGCGTAACGGCGGTGGGGTGTAACGGAGATGGGTGCTACGGCAGTGGCAACGGCGGCGGGGTGCCGGTCGGGGCCGTCCGGTCCCTGTTGACCAGCACCCCGCCGCCGGCGACGCGCCTTACTTCAGGGCGGCCAGGGCGGCCTCGTAGTTCGGCTCCTGCGAGATCTCGTTGACGAGCTCGGCGTGCAGGACGGTGTCGTTCTCGTCCAGCACGACGACGGCGCGGGCGGTCAGGCCGGCCAGCGCGCCGTCCGCGATCGCCACACCGTAGTCGGCGTGGAACTCGCGGCCGCGCAGGGTGGACAGGCTCTTCACGTTGTCCAGGCCCTCGGCACCGCAGAAGCGGGCCTGCGCGAACGGCAGGTCGGCGGAGATGCAGAGCACCACGGTGTTCGCGAGCTCCGCGGCGGCCGCGTTGAACGTGCGCACCGAGGTCGCGCAGGTGGGGGTGTCGACGCTCGGGAAGATGTTGAGGACCTTGCGCTTGCCGGCGAACGTCTTCAGCGACGTGTCCGCCAGATCGCCGCCGACCAGGGTGAACGCCGGAGCCTGGCTGCCCGGGGCGGGCAGGGTGCCGTTGACCTGGACCGGGTTGCCCTTGAGTGCGACCTGAGCCACGAGAAGTCTCCTTAGGAAGATGATGCCGACAACGCGTGATCGTACTCCGTGCGGGCGACGGGCGGGTTTGTCCGAAGCTGCAGAATCTGCCCGTCGATCATGCGGCGGATGCGGTAGACCCCCACAACCGCCCGCACCACCCGCCCGGTCGGCCCGGGGCGCGCGGACCCCGCGGAGGCGGCGCGAACCGGCTCCGGACGCCCACGCGCACGTCCATGCGCGCGCCCATGTGCACATCCCACGCCCACGTCCTGCGCGGGCACGCCGAGCCGTCTGCACGGGTGCGCCCGGCCCCTTGTACGGGCATGTCGCGCGTGGTCGTTCGCCGGGCGGACCTCAGTGCCCCGAGGTCCACTCCTCGGCGAGCAGGCCGAGGACGACCTCGTCGCTGTAGGCCCCGTACGTCCAGGCGGAGCGCCGCAGGGTGCCTTCGAGGACGAAGCCCGCGCCGGTCGCGGCGGCGATCATCGGGGCGTTGTCCGCGAGGGTGTCCACCTGGAGCCGGTGCAGTCCGCGCACGGTGAACCCGTAGTGGCAGAGGGTGCCGACCACCTCGCGCGCCAGGCCGCGGCCACGGAAGGCGGGGCGCAGTGCGATGCCGAGGTGGGCGGTGCGGTTGTGGGTGTCGATGCCCCACAGCAGCGCCTCACCGGCGAGCTCGCCCGACGGGAGCTCGACGACCGAGAAGCAGGCCGCTTCGTCGGAGGGCGCGGCCACGGCGTAGGGGGATTCGGCGGATCCCGGCGAAATGGGCCGCCAGGGGCGGGAGTCGGCCCGGGAGCGGGTGGCGACGTCGTCGTACAGCTCCGCCTGGAGGACGGGGACGTCGCTGTCGTGCCGGGCCCGGAGGGCGATCTTGGAAGCCAGTAGCATGTCACATGGTCTACAGCTGCGGGGACGCCCGCGCAATCGATTTTGGCTGCCCCAGCCGCCTGGTCACCGGGCGGGCGGGCAGGCAGGATCGGGTTCATGGCAACAGATCCCTTGATGGTCAGGGCCCGCGGGCTGTGGGAGGAACTGGCCTCGGCGCCGGTGTCGTTCGCGCCGACGGGGGGCGTGAGCGTCGTCGTCTCGCCGCAGTCCCGGCTCTGCCCGGCCGGCTGGGTCGGCATCGCGGCCCTGGGTGACGCGGCGATCGTGACCGCGCCGGGGGAGGACACTGCCCGGATCGTTCGTGACGCGCTGGCGAAGCTGCCGGTCGGGGCGGTCACCGACGCCGACGCGGTGCGCGAGGTGCTGCCGGTGGCCCGGCTGCTCGGGCCCGCCGCACTGGCGTACGCGGCTCCGGACGGCCTCCGTCCCGTCCCGCCCGGTGCACCGGCGGTGGCACAACTGCCGGGCGAGCACCCGGACCTGCGGAGCCTGGAGAAGCTGGCGGGGGACGAGGAGGCGGGGGAGGCCGGCCTGGACGAGATCACCTCGCCGGCCTTCGTCGTCCGGGAGGGAGGTGAGGTGACCGCCGCCGCCGGATACCGGATCTGGCCGCGCGGCACCGCCCACATCAGCGTGCTCACGGCGCCACGGCACCGCGGGCGGGGACTGGCCCGCGCGACGGGCTCCGCGACGACGGCCCACGCCCTCGCCGCCGGCCTGCTGCCGCAATGGCGCGCCCGCCTACCGGCCTCCCGCCGGGCGGCACTCGCCCTCGGCTTCCGCGAACTGGGCGCCCAGCTCAGCGTCGAGCTGCCGTAGCCGTAGCCGTAGGGGTGGCGGTAGTCGTCGCCGAGGACCTCTCCACGGCCGCGCGCCGGACCCGCTGCCAGAAGCCGAACGAGCACCACCGCCACCGCCGTCCCCACCGCCTTGCCGTCCCCACCGCCTTGCCGTCCCCACCGCCTTGCCGTCCCCACCGCCACCGCCGTCCCCACCGTCTGGCCGGAGCACACGGCCGACGACCATGGCGGTCCGGCGCCACACCCGACAGGATGGGCCCATGCCGAACTACCGACCTCTCCCCGCGATGCCCCCGGGTGCCACGTGGCACGACACCGGCACAGGTGTCTTCTGCTACGCGGCCCGGGCCGAAGGACGCTGGTGGGTCCTGCGGCTCAACGACTTTCCCGAGCATCCCCTCTACACCTTGTTCATCGACGCGCAGGTCATCGGTGACGTGGTCGATGATCCGGCCGTCTGGCAGCAGTTGCCGTCCTCGGGGACGCCCCCCGTCCTCGGTGCGCCGGAGCGTGCGGAGGTGCTCCGCCTCATGGCCGGTCTCGGCCCCTACGGCGCCGAGACCGGCACCCCGTGCACAGGCGACTACTGCAGCTGCACCGTCCTCACCGACGAATATGCGGCCCGACCCAACACCCCTCCACGAACGTCCGCGGGGCGGAAGTAGCGGGGCGGCCCTAGTAACGTTACGAGGCGCCGATGGTCGCCTCGGAACACCTGTCACCGGTCCGTCCGAGGCTTGAGATCCGGACAGGAGAGCAGCACGTGAGCACAGCGCATGCCGGCCCGGGTGACTACAGCAGGGTGCCGAATCCGGAGCAGGCCCTGAAGTACGCGATTCAGCACATCGCGGGTGACCGCGTCGAGATCGTCGAGGGAGTCATCACCCCCGTGTCGCCTTCCTGGGCCCATGAGACCGCCGTCGACCTGATCCGCGAGCAGATCGGGCCCCGGATGCGGGAGCTCGGTCTCCGCGCCGGCTCGGGGAACCTCGACCTGCCCGGCACGGAGAACTTCTACGTGCCGGACCTGGCCGTGGTGCCCGCCGAGCTGGCCAAGACCGAAGGGGCGCTGCTGCCGGACCAGACCGTCCTGGTCGTCGAGGTGACGTCCCCGTCCAACGGCGACACGGACCGGACGGCCAAGCGGCGCCGCTACTCGCAGTTCGGCGCCCCGGTGTACCTGCTGGTGGACCGTCAGGAATGCACGTGCACGCTGCTCTCGCAGCCGGGTCAGCTCGGCTACACCCGGGTGGAAGGGCCGCATCCGTTCGGCACCCCGCTGCAACTGCCGCCCCCGTTGGCGCTCGAACTCGACACGACGGGCTTCTGAGCCGGCCCGGGGCCTCCGTGGGCCCGGTCAGAACTCGTCGGCGCCGTTGCGCAGCTCGGGCGTCCAGTAGCCGGTGGCCCAGACGGCAGGGTCCACGGCCATGCCTCCGCTGCCCGGCGCCTTGACGGCGGCCTGGCCGCCGACCCCGGCAAGGGTGACGGAGAACGCGGTCACGGGCTCGTTGTCCTCGTGGGCCTTCCCGTCGGAGAGCCTGACGAGTGCGTACGCGGGAGCGCCGGGGGTGAGGACGACGGGGGCGGCGGGCCTGCTCTTGGCGACGGCGAGGACGTCCTCGCGGTGGCTTTCGAGGAACCGGATCTGCGGGTAGTCGGTGAGCCGGCAGTCGTGGCCGGTGGTGTTCTTCGCCGTCAGGACGATGTGGGTGTAGGGCGGCCCGTCCTGGTAGACGGCGCTGATGGCCAGGTCCTTGACGGCGCACAGGGGCGTGCCGGCCGCTGCCGCCGGGGCCGACGCGCCGCCGGCGGTCTGCGCGGCACCGGCGCCCGATCCCGCCTTGGCGCCCTGCGAGGCGGTCGTGCCCTGCGAGGCGTTCGCGCCCTGTGCGGCACCCGTTCCCGGGGTGGCACCCGTTCCCTGGGTGGCTTTGGTGCCCGGCGCCGGCTGCGCCTGGGTGGAGGCCGGTGCGGCGGTCCGGGTGCCAGAGCCCGCGGCACCTCCTCCGCCCTTGCCGCCGTCCCCGCCCCCGTTGCCGTCGCAGGCGGTGAGGGTCAGGACGAGTGCGGCGGCGCTCAGGGCGGCCAGGGCGGTGGTGCGGCTGCGGAAGGTGGCCATGGGAGTTCCCCCGTTGTCTCTGGTGCGGTGTGACGCATGCTGTGGTCTCGCTGGGCACCACCGTGCCCCGGGGACCGTCCCGTCTTCCAGGCCCGGCCGCCGATCCGGGACGCTGGAACGTTTCGTGGCCTCTGACCTGCACGAACGTTCGCGCCTGGAACGGCGGAACGGGACGGCGCGCGGCTCGCGCCCTGTGCGGAGGGGCCGGGACGGGGCCGGAGCCGCCGTTCCGGGGGAGGGCCCGCGCGCACCGGCGGCGGGGCGCTGAGACTCCGGGGCGACCTCGCGGAGGCCCCCGGTGACACCGCGGAGGCCCCGAGGCGACCCCGGGGTGTTTCACGGGAACAGGGGGGTCTTGGGGGAAACCGGATGACTGCCTGTCAGGTACGCCGCGTACCCCCTAGCCTGTGAGGCTCACGGGAGGGGAAGGCGTTGGAGCAACTCGTGGCCGCGGACCCGCGGCACGTCGGCCCGTACGCGCTCATGGGGCGTCTCGGGGCCGGCGGCATGGGTGCGGTGTACCTGGGGCGGTCGGCGGGCGGGCGGGCCGTCGCGGTCAAGGTGGTGCGGCCGGAGCTGGCCGAGGACGGGTCCTTCCGCTCGCGTTTCCGGCAGGAGGTGGCGGCGGCGCGCCGGGTCTCCGGGGCGTTCACCGCGCCGCTGGTGGATGCCGACACCGAGGCCGCGACGCCCTGGATGGCGACCGCGTTCGTGGCCGGCGTCCCGCTCCAGCAGGCGGTGGCCCGGCACGGCCCGCTGCCCGAGGAGACCGTGCGGACGCTGGCGGCCGGGCTGGCGGAGGCGCTGGCGGAGGTGCACCGCGCCGGGCTGATCCATCGCGACCTCAAACCGGGCAACGTGCTGCTGGCGCTGGACGGGCCGCACGTCATCGACTTCGGCATCTCGCGGGCGGCCGACGGCACCGGGCTGACCACGACGGGCGCGGTCATCGGCTCGGCGCCGTACATGTCGCCGGAACAGGCGTTGGGGGAGCCGCTGACCCCGGCGAGCGACGTGTTCTCGCTCGGCTCGACGGTCGCCTACGCGGCACTCGGCAGCCGGCTGTTCGGCGAGGGCGCCGGGGCGGCGGTGCTGTTCCGCGTGGTGAACACCGAACCGGACCTGAGCGGGCTGCCGGACGGCATCCGGCACCTGGTCGCCGGCTGCCTGGCCAAGAACCCGCAGCACCGCCCCTCGCCGCGTCAGCTCGTCGAGCTGGTGGAGCGGATCGGCCGCCCGGACCCGGCGGCCGGCTGGCTCCCGCCGGCCGTCGTCGCGGACGTGCTCGTCGTCCGGGGCGTGCTGACCGCATTGCCCGAGCCCTCGCCGGCGCCACCGGAAGGCCTGCCGCCGGAAGACCCGCCACACCTCCCGCCGCAGGGCCCGCCGTTGGGCCAGCCACCGCCGCCGTTCCCCGCGGATCGGGCACCCCGGGACGCGGTGCCCGGCCGCCGCCCGAGCCGCCGGGCCGTGCTGCTGGGCGTCGGCGGCGGTGTGCTCGCGGCGGCCGGGGCCGCCACCACGATCGCCCTGCTGAGCGACCACGGCGGCCGCACGGATGCCGGCGGCGCGGCCACGGCGGGCGCTTCGAGCGGCACGCCGACCGCCCTCGTGCGCCCGTCCGGCGCGGACGTGCCCGAGGCCAGACCGAACTGGCAGGTGACCCAGCAGAAGCCCTGCCCGCAGGTGCTCTCCGCCGACGGCGTGGTGGTCTGCGTCTCCATCGAGCAGATCTGGGGAGTGGACGACGCCGGCCGGACCAAGTGGACGGTGGACTCCACCAGCACGGGCAGTGTCTTCGCGGCCGACCCGAACACCGTGCGGGCCGTCGCCGCACTGGACGGCGGCCGGCTCTACGCCTCCGGGTGGACGGGCTCCGGCACCGAACTCCTGGCCTTCACCCTGGCCGACGGGAAGCTCGACTGGAGGGTGGCGCAGGACCGGAAGAAGACGATGGCCACCTCGTTCGTCGGCATCCGCGCCGGCAAGGCCTACCTGCTCGGCATCGGCGACGGCAAGGACCACGGAGCCGGCCTTGGAGGCGGCAACGTCTGGGCGGTGGACCTCGCCGCCCGCAAGAGCCTCTGGTTCCACGGTGAGGACACGACGCCGATCCAGGCGACGATGCTGCCGGGCGACCGGATCGTGGTCTCCGATCTCGACCAGCTGAAGGCCCTGGACGCCAAGGGCGAGATCGCTTGGGCGCGCAAGCTGGCGACGTACGGCATCGGCACCGCCGGGAAGTACGTCCTCGCCCCCAACCCGGACGGCACGCTGACCGCCCTGGACCCGGATGCGAGCGGCAGCCCGGTGTGGACGGTCAGCGGCGTCACCGGAGCCTCGAAGGGTGGCGGCGGCTTCGCCGCCGGCGAGGACGGAACGGCGCTGTACTTCCTCTGGAAGGACACGGACGGCGGACACTCGGTGGGCACGCTGGACACTTCGAACGGCCGCACCGGCCGGCGGGCCCCGCTCCCGCTCGACTCCCAGGAGAGCGCCGCCATCGGCTCCCGCATCCTCTGCGCCGACGGCAACCTCTACCGGATGGGATCGGACGCCGTGCTCTGGGCCCTCGACCCGGCGACCGGCAAGGCCCGCTGGAAGTACTCCGGACTGAAGGGCAAGGACACCACGAAGCTGGCCTGGACGGCCGGCGCCGGACGGCTCTGCGTCTCCGACACGATCACCCAGACGATCACCTCCCTGCCCGCGAAGGGGTCCTGAGCATGCGCCCGCTGGAATCCACCGATCCCACCAGGATCGGTTCGTACGCCCTGCTCGGCCGGCTGGGTGCCGGGGGCATGGGGGTGGTCTACCTCGGCCGGTCGGCCGGCGGGCGGACCGTCGCGGTGAAACTGGTCCGGGCCGAACTGGCCGGTGACCAGTTGTTCCGTGCCCGGTTCCGGGCCGAGGTGTCGGCGGCCAGGGCGGCCTCCTCGGCGTTCACCGCCCCGGTCGTGGACGCCGACCCCGACGCGCCCATGCCCTGGATGGCGACCGCCTTCGTACCGGGGGTCGCGCTGGACGAGGCGGTCCGGCGGGTCGGCGCCTTCCCCGAGCACGTGCTGCGCATCCTCGCCGCCGGGATCGCCGAGGAGCTGAGGAACATCCACGCCGCCGGGCTGACCCACCGGGACCTCAAGCCGAGCAACGTGCTGCTGGCGCTGGACGGGCCGCACGTCATCGACTTCGGCATCGCGCGGGCGGCGGACGGCACCGCGCTGACCGCCGAGGGCGCGATCTTCGGCACACCCGCCTTCATGTCGCCGGAACAGGCGATGGGGGAGCGGGCTGGCGCGGCGAGCGACGTGTTCTCGCTCGGCTCGACCCTGGCCTTCGCCGCCACCGGCGGGACCGGCCCGTTCGACGGCGGGCATCCGCTGGAGATCCTGCGCAAGGTGGTGAGCGAGGAACCGGATCTCGCCGCGGTGCCGGGCGGGGCGCGGCTGCTGGTCGCGGCCTGTCTGGCCAAGGCCCCCGGTGAGCGGCCGACGCCGCAACAGCTCGCCGCGTCCCAGGGGGTGGGGCCGCTGGTGCCGGGGACCTGGCTGCACCCGGCGCTGGTCGCGGCGATCGAGGAGGCGGCGGCGGTGATGGCCCCGCCGCCGGCCGCCGCGCCCCTGCCACCCCCGCCGGCCACGCCACCCCCGCCGGCCACGCCCCCGGGGCCGGGTGGGCCGCACCGTCCGGAGCCCCCGTCCGAAGTGCCGACGGGGCAGCAGACGCTGCTGCTCGGCCTGGGCACGCCCGCACCGCCGCCCCGGCCCGGTCGCCGCAAGCTGCTGCTCGGCCTGGCCGGCGGGGCGGTGGCCGCGGCCGGCAGCGGCACCGCGCTCTTCCTCAGCCGTAGGGGCGACCGCGAGAAGTCACCGGCCGCCAACGGGCCCGGGACGGGATCCGGCAGCCCGCCCCCGACCCCGGCGGCGGACCCGACCGACTACACGCGCTCGCTGGATACGGACGTCCTGGCGACCCCGCTCTGGACGACACCGGTGGACGAGTCGCTGATCGCGGTCACCGGGGACGGCGACACCGTCGTCGCCGCCGGGATGAAGGGGGTCTGGGCGTTCGACCGCGCGGGGAAGCCCCGGTGGGGACCGCTGGCCAACTACTCCGCACCGGCCGGGGTCGGCATCGGCGACTGCCCGGTGGCGGCCGCCGGGGGCATGGCCTACGTGATGGGGTACGGCAGCCCGACCGACCTGACGTACGTCTTCAAGGCCGTCGACCTCGTGACCGGAACCGTCGCCTGGACCTTCAACCGGCCGGACCTGCGGATCTCCCGCTCCGCCTCGGTGGTGGGACTCCTCGACAACCTCGTCTACGTCCACGGCGAGGCCTTCGGCACCTTCCCCCTCCCCGACCCGAAGGCCCCGGTCGCCTACAGCGGCAGCTTCGTGTGGGCGGTGGATCCGGCGACGCGTCAGCTCCGGTGGCAGCTCGTGCGCCCGACCGGGGTGACGGAGAACACCAGGCTCTCCATCCCCTCCTCCGGGACCCGCCTGCTGTGGGAGACGTACGGCATCGACCTCAACACGTACAAGAAGACGGGGAAGCTTGAGGGCCTCGACGCCGGCGACGCCGGCAAGAGCGTCTGGGAGCAGTTGGCTCCCGGCAGCGGGGCCCTCATCGCCAGCCTGCCCTTCTTCGCGGACGGTCAGCACAGCTCGGCCGGCGGCTACTTCCTCTACCTGGGTGACCGGCTCTACGCGGTCGACCCGGCGAACGGGAAGGTGGCCTGGCAGTCCGCGGGGGAGTGGGCCTTCAAGGGGGCGGTGGCGAGCCCCGACGGCGCCACCGTCTACGCCGTGGGGGCGCACTACGCGAAGGCCCGCACGGTGGTCCAGGCCTTCGACGCCAGGACCGGTGCCGTCCGCTGGTCGGGCTCCCTGCCGGCGGGCGCGCTCCAGGACATGGCGGCGCACTGCGCGGACGGGACCCTCTACATCTGGGTCCACGGGAAGGTCTGGGCACTGGACCCGGCCACCGGCGCACCGCGCTGGACCTTCGACTTCCAACCCAGCGGCGGCACGGCGACCCCCGTGCCGTACTGGGCGGGCGGCGGGCGGCTCTACGGCCCGACCGAGAAGGGCCTGACGGCGATCGCCGCCGACGGCCGGGCGGCCCACGGCTGAGCCGCCCGGGCGGCCGGGGGCGGACCCCCCGGCCGCGGGCCCTACCCCCGGTCCGCGCGGCGTTCCCGTGCCACCGCCTCCAGGGCCCGGACCAGGGCGGCCAGGCCCTCCTCGGCCTCGGCCTCGCTCAGGGTGAGGGGCGGGGCCATGCGCAGCGTGTTGCCGTGGAGGCCGCCCTTCCCGATCAGCAGGCCGCGCGCCCTGGTCTCCTCCATCACACGGCCGGCGATGGCCGGCGAGGGCTCGCCGGTGGCCGGGTCGACCAGGTCGACGGCGAACATGAGGCCCTTGCCCCGCACGGCCCCGACGACGGGCAGGCCTTCGGCGGCCCTGCGGAGCTCCGTGATCATCTTCGTGCCGAGCCGGTGCGCGTGGGCCTGGAGGTCGTGGCTGAGCAGGTAGTCGAGCGTGGCCTGGGCCGCCGCCGTCGAGAGGGGGTTCCCGCCGAAGGTCGAGATGCCGTTGGCCGGCAGGGCGTCCAGGAGTTCGCCCCTCGCGACGACGCCGCCGATCGCGAAGCCGTTGCCCAGCCCCTTGGCGAAGGTCATGGCGTCGGGCGTCACCCCGTGCGCCTGGATTCCCCAGAAGGTCTCGCCGGTGCGGCCCCACCCCGTCTGGACCTCGTCCGAGATCAGCAGGATGCCGTGCTCGTCGAGGGTCTTCTTGAACTCCCCGATCAGCCCGTCGGGCACGGCGGTGAAGCCGCCGACGCCCTGGACCGGTTCGATGATGAGGCAGGCGACGCCGCCGGCCGTGGCCGAGTCGAGCACGCTGGCCAGGTCCTCGACGCAGAACCGCGCGTACTCCTCGTCGGACATCCCCGGGAACCGGTCGCGGTCGGTGCCGTGCAGGTAGTGGACGTTCAGGGGGGAGAGCGAGGAGTTCTTCCAGCTCCGGTTCCCGGTGACCGCCGTCGCGGCGTACGAACGGCCGTGGTAGCTGTTGCGCATGGCCAGCACCTGGTCGGAACCGCGTGCGTGGGTGGCCAGCAGGAGCGCCGTCTCGTTCGCCTCGGTGCCGGAGTTGGTGAAGAACACCTTCGGGTTGTCGATCCCGGAGAGGGCGGCGATCTTCTCGGCCAGTTCCACCTGGGAACGGATCAGGTAGAGCGTCGACGTGTGCACGACCCCCGACCTGAGCTGCCGGTTCACCGCCTCCTGAACCTCGGGAACGTCGTATCCGAGCATGTTGGTGAGGATTCCGGCGAAGAAGTCCAGGTAGCTGTTCCCCTGGGCGTCCTGCACGCGGCAGCCCTTGCCGCTGACGATCTCCAGGGGCTCGTCGTAGTAGAGGGCGACCCAGTTCGGCATGACCGCCCGGTGCCGCTTCAACAGGTCCGACATGTCACGTCTCGCTTCCTGGAGGGATGGCAGAAACCGGTGAAGGCACGATCGGGGACAACGGGCAGCCGCGCCCGGTCCGACGGGCGATCCGGTCATCATCATCGCCTACCCGGCGGGCCGGCGGCAGTGCGCGACGCGGGTCCGGCGTGCCGTCCGGCGAAGGTCCGGGCGTGCGCGGCCCGGCCGTTGACCCGGCCGACGACGCCGGGCGCGGTGGAACCGGCAGGTGTGCGCCCCGCGTCGAAGGCCTCGGGGGTGCCGCCGGCCCGGCGGCCGTGCCAGGAGGGGGCCGCAACGGTCATGGCGGTGGTGATCTTGCTTCTGGTGCTCGCCGGTGGCGTCGGCCTGGTCCTCTCCGGCGCCGGCAAACTGCAGACCGAGGTGCCCACCTGCTACGGCCGGCCGATGGCGCCGGGCGACATCTGCCACGCCAGGAATACCGGACCGGTCACCGAGGGCATGCCCGAACCCCACGACACCACCTACCAGGAGCAGTTGGACAGCCTGACCAGCGGCGGCTGGACCTCGATCGGGCTCGGCCTGGTGCTCGTGGCGCTCGCCGTGGTGATCGGGCTCGCCTGGGCCGCCGGCGCCGCGGCCGACCGGAACCCCTGAACATCAACCGCCGATCCCCGGGAGGGCGGGGCGGGCGTGACCGGGGCGGGCCGGTGGCTGCCCGGCCGCCGGAGAGCCACGAAGCCGCCAACTTACCTGAGCAGAAAGCGCATTCGCGGTCCAGCCCCGGCTTGGACCGGCCCGGGCCGGCGCGACCGCACGGCCCGCCGGGCCCGGTGTGCGCGCGGACGGCGGGGTGGTCGACGCCGTCGAGATCCGCCGCCCCGGGTGATCCGTACCCGGGGCCGTGCCGCCGCCGGGGGTTTGTCAGGGGGCGGCGATACCCTGGCGGCACTTCGCCGTCCGAGGTCCGCCTCCCGCGCGGCCTGCGGTTCCGCCCGAATTCCGCCACGAACGGAGCAGACTGATGAGCCGCCACATCCAGGTCACCTTCGACGCCCACGATCCGCGGGCGCTGTCGGCCTTCTGGCGCGACGCCCTGGGCTATGTGCACCCCGGCCCGCCCGGGGTCGACCTGCCGGAGGGCGCCGACCCGTTGGCCGCGTGGGACGAGTTCCTCGCGCGGATCGGCGTGCCGGAGGAGCAGCGCAACACGAGGTCGGCGATCGAGGACCCGGACGGGCACGGCCCGCGGGTCTTCTTCCAGCAGGTGCCGGAGGACAAGGTCGCCAAGAACCGGGTCCACCTGGACGTCCGGGCGGCGCCCGGGTTGCAGGGCAAGGAACGGATGGCGGCGCTGGAGGCCGAGTGCGACCGCCTCGTGGCGCTGGGGGCGAAGCGGCTGCACCGCGAGGAGCCCGCTCCTCCGCTGGGCGCCGGCCACATCGTGATGACCGACCCCGAGGGCAACGAGTTCTGCCTCGACTGACGAGGCCCGGCCGTGGCACGGAAGGCCCCGCAGCGGGCGGGCCTTCCGTGCCCGTCACGGGGGCGGGGGCTGCGGCGGGAAATTCGGTTGCGCCGATCTTGGGAGGAGCTAGGCTGTGGCCGTTCCGCTGCGCTGATGCCGTGGCCGTGGTTCCTTTTTGCCGCGTGAGGACTGACGTAGAGCCGTAGAGGAGGTGTGTACCGGTGGTTGCCGCGATCTCGCGGCGCGCTTTCGTGTGCGCGCCATACGCCTCTCTCTTCCGTCATTCGCCCACCGGCTGACGACGCGTCGCATCCGGCGCACCGGTGGGCCGTTCCTCAGGAGCCACCGCAGTGCGCGAGCGCTTTTCCGACAGCGATTCCTTCTCCCGTATCCGCCCCAAGGGCGCACCCCGGCGCGGCCGCCGGTCCGAGCGGTTCGACGACTACGAGCCCGCGCCCGCCCACGCCGGGGCCTTCGAACCCTTCCAGTCCTTCGAGACCTTCGAGTCCTTCGAGCGTTCCGACGCCTTCGGGACCGACTCGGCCTTCGGATCCGGCGACTCCGCGTTCCCGGGGTCGGCACCTGCTGCGGCGCCCACGGCGGGGTCGGCCGCGGCACCGGTGGCCGACGGCCCCGCCGAAGGCGACCGCTGGTCCACCTGGGACCAGTCCACGCCCACCGAGAAGGGGCCCGAGCCGCGCCCCGCGTGGGTGGTGACGGAGCTCGCCGCCGTCGACACCGAACTCGGGATGGTCAAGACCGGCAAGGAGGCCGACGTCTTCCTGCTGGAGCGCGGCGTGCCGGGCACCGACCGGCGCACGCTGATGGCGGCCAAGCGCTACCGCGACGCCCAGCACCGGATGTTCCACCGCGACTCCGGGTACCTGGAGGGCCGTCAGCACAAGGAGAGCCGGGTCACCCGGGCGATGGCCAAGCGCACGGCGTTCGGCAAGGAGGCCATCGCCGGGCAGTGGGCCGCGGCCGAGTTCACGGCGCTGTGCCGGCTCTGGTCGGCCGGCGTGGCCGTCCCGTACCCGGTGCAGATCACGGGCACGGAGATCCTCATGGAGTTCGTCGGCGACGAGAACGGTACGGCCGCACCGAGGCTCGCCCAGCTGCGCGCGGAGGAGGCGGACGTCGACGACCTGTGGGAGCAGCTCGGCCGCAGCCTGTCGCTGCTCGCCGTCGACGGCTACGCGCACGGCGACTTGTCGGCGTACAACATCCTGGTCCACGAGGGGCGCCTGGTGATCATCGACGTTCCGCAGATCGTGGACGTGGTCGCCAACCCGCGCGGTCGCTCGTTCCTGGAGCGGGACGTGCGCAACGTCGGCGCGTGGTTCGTCGCCAGGGGGCTGCCGGAGCGGCGGGTCGGCGAGCTCGTCGAGTCGCTGGAGTTCGACGCACGGCTGGGGTGACCCCTGGGCCCGGGCAGGGGACCGGCTCCCTGCCCGGACCCCCTGCCCGGCTCCCTGCCCGGACCCCCTGCCCGGCTCCCTGCCCAGGCCCTGTGCGTTCACCCTGCCCGGTTCCCGCCCGGTTCGCGCCCGGCCACCCGCGAAGGCCGCCCACCCCCGGCACCGGCCCGTGGCACGCGTGTGAGAGGGTCGGCAGCCCGGAAACGAGGAGGCGCCGATGAGCGGGAACGGGTCCGGGGCCGTGGGCGGCCCCGGCGGCCGGGTGCTGGTGGTGGACGACGACGCGGCGATCCGGCGCACCCTGGAGCGCGGCCTGCGGCTGAGCGGCTTCTCGGTGACCCTGGCCGAGGACGGCGAGGCCGCGCTCGCCGGGCTGCCCACCGCCGCGCCGGACGTCCTGGTGCTCGACGTGTCGATGCCCGGCATCAGCGGCGCCGAGCTCTGCCGCACCCTGCGGGCGCGCGGCGACGACATCCCCGTGCTGATGCTCTCGGCCCTGGACGAGCCCGCCGACCGGGTCGCCGGGCTGCAGGCGGGGGCCGACGACTACCTGGTGAAACCGTTCGCGCTGGAGGAACTGGTGCTGCGGCTGCGCGCGCTGCTGCGCCGCCGCCCCCCGCAGCCGGACGACCGGGTGACGGCCGGCCCGCTGACGATCGATCCGGCGACCCGGCGGGCCAGCCTTGACGGCGAGGAACTCCGGCTCACCCGGCGGGAGTTCGAACTGCTCACCCAGCTCGCGCGCAACGCCGGGCTGGTGCTCTCCCGGGAGGTGCTGCTGGAGCGGGTCTGGGGCTACGACTTCGACGTCCGCAGCGACGCCGTCGACACCTTCGTCAGCTACCTGCGGCGCAAGCTTGAAGCGGGCGGGCGGCCCAGGCTGCTCCACACCGTGCGGGGCGTCGGCTTCGTCCTGCGGGTGCCCGGCGGCGACGGGCAGGTGCCGGCATGAGGCTCTCCACCCGGATCGCGCTGTGGGCGGGCGCCGTGGTCCCGCTCCTGGTGGTGCTGGCCGGGCTGCTGCTCCTGCCGCTGGTCGGCCGGGACCTGCGGCACCAGCAGGACACCCGGCTCAACGACCGGGCGGCCGCCGTCCTCCCCGGCGTCCGCGCCCTGCTCGCCGCCGACAGCAAGGGCCGCCCGAAGGCCGAGCAGACCCAGCAGCGGAAGGTGCTGGACGCGGCCCTGGACTCGGGCCTGCGGGTGGCCGGCGAGGACGGCTCGGTGCTGCTGTCCGTGGGCCCGCAACCCGCCGACCCGCTGGCGTTCCCCGCCCTCCCGGGCGGTCCGGCGACCGTGCACGACCAGGGCCGGGCCTGGCGGGTGCTGACCGTCAGGGTCGCCGCCGGGGCGGGAGGCGCCACCGGCACGCTGTGGGTGGTGGCGCCGGCGGGGCAGGAGGACAGCCAGACGGCCGCCGTCCGTCGGCGGGTACTGCTGGTGGTGCTGATCTCCGCGCCGGTCTCCGCGCTGATCGGGTTCGTGGTCGCCGAGCGGGCGACCGTCCCGTTGCGCCGGCTCAGCCGCCGCGCGGCCACGCTCGACCCCGCGGCACCGGCTGCTTCCGGCGGCCCGGGCGACGGCACGCGCGATCCGGGCGGCGCGGGCGGTCCGGCCGCTCCCGGTGGCCCGGCCGGGCACGGTTTCGTGGCGGAGCGGACCGGGACGGCCGAGGTCGACGAGCTGTCCGCCGCGCTCGCGCTCCTCCTCGCCCGCTACGACGAGCAGGCCCGGCGCACCGCCCAGGCCCTCGACACGGCCCGCGCGTTCTCGTCCACGGCCTCGCACGAACTGCGGACCCCGCTGATGAGCCTGCGCACCAATCTCGACGTGCTGGCCGCCCACCCGGACCTTCCCGCAGCCGAACGGGCCGAGGTCGTCGCCGAGTTGCGGGACGACCACGCCCGGCTGCTCGACCTGCTCACCGCGCTGAGCACCCTGGCGCGGGGCGACCTGGTCCAGCTGGACGCGTTCCGGTCGGTGGACCTCGCCGAGGCCGCCGACGCGGCGGTCCGCGAGGCCGCGCGCCGCCACCCACAGGCCGGGTTCACGGCGGACGTCCCGGACGAGACGCGGGTGTTCGGCTGGGAGCCCGGACTGAGGATCATGCTCGCCAACCTGCTCGACAACGCGGCGGTGCACGGCCGCACCGGGCGGGAACCGGCGCAGGCCACGCTGCGGCTCGCGGCCGAGGACGGGGCCGTGCTGCTCACCGTCGACGACCGCGGCCCCGGGATCGGGGCGGCCGAGCGGGAGTCGGTGTTCCACCGGTTCCACCGCCGCCGGGACAGCCCCGGCTCGGGCCTCGGGCTCACCCTGGTCGCGCAGCAGGTCGCGCTGCACCGCGGGACGATACGGATCACGACCCCGCCCGGCGGTGACGGTTGCCGGATGGAGATCAGGCTGCCGTCGCCCCGACCGGACGCCCCGACCGTCGAGCTCCCGGCCGGCCGCGACTGGATCTCGGGCCCGCACCACTGAGTCGCCCGGCCGTCCCACCGCTGCCGTCTCCCCGGCCGTCAGCCCCCGGCCGCCACCCCTGCGGGCGGTTCCACAGGGAATCCACAAGAAGCCGTCCTACGCTCCTGGCCACCCTCCCGGTGCCGGCCGCTCCACGCGCGTCCGGCCGGTGCCGGGACCCGTAACGGAGAAAGGACGCTCCATGCCTGCCAACCGCGTGTCCATCAGCCGCAGGGCCGCCGCCCTCGGAGCCCTTGCCCTCGCCGGCTCGCTGCTCACCGCGGCGCCGGCCCACGCGGGAGGGGGTAACGGCACGCCCTCGGGCGCCCCGACCGCAGCGGCGACGCCGAAGAACGACGGCGCGAAGGGCATCTGCAAGCGGCTGCCCAAGACGGAGGAGCGGATCACCAAGGCGCTGGAGCGCCTCAACGGCGACGCCACGGTGGTCGGCTCGGTCGCCCGCCTGCAGCAGCGGGCCGGCGAGGCCAAGGCCGCCGGCCACTCGGAGATCGAGACCTACCTCAACAACCGGCTGACCGCCCGCAAGGCTCTCGTCACCAACCTCCAGGCCCGTCAGGCCGACCTCAAGGCCGTCGGGACCTGGTGCGCCGCCCACGGCGAGGGGACCGGCAAGTGACGCGCCGCCCGGCCGCCGCGCTCGCGGCGCTGGCTCTGGCCGCAGCCGCTCTCCTCACCGGCTGCGGTCCCTCGGGCGGCCAGTCCGGCACCTCCGCCGGCTCGTCCGCGGGCAAGCAGGACGGCGGTGCGGCCGACAGCGCCCAGGTCCAGGACATGCAGCAGAAGCTGGACGCCGCCGAGAGCGCGGCGGCCCAGGCGGACACCGACACGGCGGCCGACAACGGCTGACCGCCCCACGGCGCCCCACGGCGGCCCGCCATCGCGGCAGGCCGCCGTCCCGCTCAGGGCGCCGACAGTCCCGGACCGGGGTCGGCGCCGTTCCTGGGGCCGTTCCTGGGGCCACGACCAAGTCCAGAATCAGAACCAGGACCTCAAGGAACGACGCCCGCGGGCGGGTCGTCCTCGTTCACGATCCGCAGCATCTCGGCCGTGGGCCGGTGCTGATCCGTCACGATCTGCGGGCAGCGCCGGCAGAGCGAGGGCCCTTCCTGGTGGAACCAGCGGCACTGGGCACGGATCGGACACCTCGGCAGCTCCTCGACCACCTCGTCCAGCAACACGGCGCTGCGGGAGGCGATCTGACATGCCGACTGCTTGAAGTGGACGCAGCCCGACGTGCGGCAGGCCGAGGCGAAGCGGAAGACCTCGCCGGGCGAGGCGGGCCGGGCCAGTTCGGTGATCTCAAGGGTGACGGGCATCGCGTGCGCGGTCGGGACGACCCGCGGTGCGCCCGGGGTGCCCGACACGACTCCGATCAGGACCGACCCGGCCGATTCGGCCGGCGCGCTGGGGCAGAGCAGTCCGCCGCCGTCGTCGGCCTCGTCCTGCGGCATCGCGGGTCTACCGCGGGGCCTTGAGCGGCTGGACGTTCTTCACCGCGAACTGTCCGTCGAAGCTCTGGGCCAGCGTCACTTCGAAGAGCTCCTCGGGGAAGAAGCCGGCGACGATGGGCCGGGAGATGTCGAACTCGTCCGAGGCGTTGCGGGCCGCGATCGCGATCGCGACGCCCTGGGCCGCAGCCGCGGCGAGCTGCTTCGGTTCGATGCGGTTGGCGCTCATGAGGTTCTCCTTGTGTTGCTTTGCCACGGTCTGGTGGCGTAGCAACCGTTGCACGGGGTTGCTGCCGTCGCACGATCTGCGACCTGTTGGAGTGCGTTCGCTTCTGTTCCGCGCGGAGGACCGAACACCGCGACCCTGGTGGATCACCCAGTCCCGGGGCCACGGCGCCGTGTTGATCACCAGTGGGGTGCCCGGGTGTGCCGGTCGAGGATGCCGGCGCTCGTCCCCGACGCCCTCGTTCCGTCGACCGCCCGGTCCTCGATCGCCACCGTCTGCACCGGCGCACGACGCTTCGCATCCGTCCGCTCCGGGCCGGTCCGCCGGTCCGCCCGACACCCGGACCCCGGATCCCGGATTCGGCATTCTCCGCCTGCCTCGGCCGGATCGCCTGCCCGTCCCGACCTCCGCCCGCGCACCTGCCTGCCGAGGCCGTTGCGACCTGAGCAAGCTGCATGGGGACCTGCTGGTCGGCTGGCGAGCCGGTCGACTGCACGGCGCGAGGTGCTGAGCCTTCGCCGACACGGCGAACGGGGGCCGGGGCCGGGTGACCCCGGTGTGACGACGGGAGGAGGTATGCAGGAGGCATGGAATCTCGGTGGCATGTGGATCTGCGGTGGTCGCGACAACGGAGCCGCCCGCTGATCCTCATTCCGCTCGTGCTGATCGTGGTCATCTCCGTCGTGGACATGCTGGCGCCGCCGGAGGTGCACCTCGGGCCGCTCCTGGTGGCCGCCCCCGCGATCACGGCCTCGTTCGCCGGCCCGGGGGCGACCGTCGTCGTGGGTGCGGCGGCCGTCCTGGCCCAGGGAATCGTCGCGGCCGTGCGGGCCACCCTGGTCGACCTCAACCATTCGGTCCAGATCGTCGCCCTGGCGTTGATCTCCCTGCTCGTGGCCCTCCTCGCCCATCTGCGGGAGCAGCACGAGAAGGAGATGACGCAGCTGCGTTCGGTGGCCGAGGCGGCGCAGGCAGTGCTCCAGCGGCCCATTCCGGCTCGGATGGGCCCGCTGCGGATCGCGTCGGTCTACCTCGCGGCGGAGGCCGAGGCGCAGATCGGCGGTGATCTGTACGCGGCCGTGCGTACCCGGCGCGGAAGCCGATTCCTGATCGGCGACGTCCGGGGCAAGGGCCTCGAAGCGATCGGCGAGGCGTCCTTGGTGCTCGGTGCCTTCCGGACCGCGGCCTACCGTCAGGTCGACCTGCCCATGCTGGTCACCCACCTGGAGGGAGCGGTCTTCGGAGGCATGGGGGACACCGGTGACCCGGCGTACGACACCGCGGACGCCGACGGCACCGAGTCGTTCATCACCGCGGCCGTTCTCGACATTCCCGACACGGAGCCGGTGATCCGGCTGGCGGGCTGCGGGCACCCGCCCCCGCTGCTGCTCCGCGGTGGCCGTGTCACCTCGCTCGATACCAGCCGGCCCGCCCCTCCGCTGGGCCTCAGCGAGTTGGCCGGATCGCCCGGTGTCGAGGTCGAGACCTTCGCCTTCGAGGCGGGTGACATCGCGCTGCTGTACACGGACGGTGTCATCGAGGCGCGCGACGCATCAGGGGCCTTCTATCCGCTCGCCGAGCGACTGGCCGCCTGGCCGCACGGCGATCCCCACACCCTCCTGCGCCGACTGTGCCAGGACCTCCTCGCGCATGCGGGCGGGCGGCTGGGCGACGATGCGGCGATGGTCGCCATCAAGCGCGACACCACGGCCGCGGGGGAGGGGTAGTCGTCGAGGGCGGTGGTCGGATCTCACGAACCCGTGTGCGAGCTGACGGTCGACTATGCGACCTCCTCCGCGGTGAGGCGCCGGAGCATGCCGCGCAGGGCCGCGCGGTCGGCTTCGGGAAGGGGGGCGAAGCAGGCGGCGAGGACCTCGTCGGCGATCTTGTGGCCTGCTGCCAGGACCTGCTCGCCCGCGGGGGTGAGGTGGTGTTCGATGCGCCGGCCATGTCCCGGTCGGCGCTCGACCACGCCTTGGGTCGTCATGCGGCGGACGAGCGTTCCGAGGGCCTGCTCGGTCTGGAACGTCGCCGCGGCCAGCTCGCGGGCCGATGCCCCTGGTGCGCGGCTGATCGCACGCAGGGCGTCCCACTGGGCCAGTGTGGTGCCGGCAGCCGAGAGCGCACTGTCGAGCGCCCGGTGCTGCCGGTACTGGGCCTGCTTGACCGCTCTGCCGAGTTCTTGCAGCTCATCACTCATGGACCAAGTCTACGGCGTTACCAAGCTAGCTTATATAAGCATGTTTAGTTACTGTGGGGGCATGACCACAGACCGCACGGCAGCCGTGTACCCCGACCTGTCACTCACCATGTCCGAAGCCGGAAGCGGCAGGCCGGTCCTGCTCCTGCACGGCGGCGGGGGCCCGGCCACCGTCGCCGGCCTCGCCGGGCACATCGCCCGCACCGCACACGCCATCACGCCCGTGCACCCCGGCTGGGACGGCACCCACCGTCCCGAATGGCTCACCGGCATCGACGACCTCGCCCTCGCCTACCTCCACCACCTACGCGACCGCCGGCTGGACGACGTCCTCGTCATCGGCTCCTCACTCGGCGGCTGGACCGCCGCCGAGATGGCCGTACGCGACACCGCGGGAACCATCACCGGCCTCGTCCTGATCAACGCCGTCGGCGTGAACGTCGAAACGGAACCGATCACCGACTTCTTCGCCCTCGACGCGCGCAGCGCGGCGGAACACTCCTGGCACGACCCCGACCGCTACCACGTCGACCCCGCCGGCATCCCCGCCGGCGAACTCGCCCGTCGGCAGGGCAACACGGCCACCGTGCGCACCCTCGCGGGCGACCCCTACATGCACGACCCCAAACTCCTGCGCCGGCTCGGACGCGTCCACGTGCCGACTCTCCTGGTCTGGGGGGAGAGCGACCGCATCGTCACCCCCGCATACGGCGCCGCGTACGCCGACGCCTTCGCCAACGGCACACTCGAGGTCGTCCCCGAGGCGGGTCACCTTCCGCAGATCGAACAGCCGGAGGCCACCATCGCCCTGATCGACGCCCACCTGCGCCGGACGAGCACCCGTCTCATCGACGCGGGGTGACCGGGGCGTGTGCCGGTTCGGTCAGGGCCGGCCTGTGGCGTGCGGCGGACTCCCGGGCCAGACTTCGAAGGACTGTGAGAATCCCGAGGGCGGTCCGGCGCGGAAGCGGGCGCGGATCAGCGCATCGACCTTGACGACGGCATCGCGTCGGCCGCTGAGCTCCACTTTCACCGGGCCGGCGCCGGCATCTGCGAGGGCAACCGACGGTTCGGTTTCTTCGATCGGCGCCGACGTGTCCACCTGCCAGCGGGTGCGGACGACCTGATCGGCGGGTGAGACGTAGTCCCCTGCTGGGCCGAGGCCGGGGACAGCGGTCAGCCTGTACGACTGCGCCACGGTGTCGGCGACCACGTTCGCCGCGGATGGCGCACCGGAGATCGACATGTGCACCATGGCGCTCGGTTCCCGTGAGCCACTGGTACTGGTCATCGCTCTCCTCCGAGGTCGGTTCCTCTCCCAGGGTCTGCCAGTGCGAGGCCTCCCGCATCTGTTCGGCAGGGGTTCGCTCGTGTTCGACCACGCCGACGGCTCGATCCGACCGAAGCGCGTGCGGGCGCCACGGTCACGCCACTTCGTGTCCGGTGCGACTCCCCGGCTGTGGGGTCCCCTGCGGTGTAACGTTTCGATCAAGCAGTCGTGGTTCCGAAGTCCTCGCTTGCGGCTACCTGCCGCGGGGTACTTGCTGTTCAACGCATCTCCGGACCAGGGCGATCACCTCCGGGCCCACACCAGTGGGACCCGATCGGTTCCCACGAGGGAGAAGCGCATGGCGACCGGCACAGTGAAATGGTTCAACGCCGAAAAGGGCTTCGGCTTCATCGAACAGGACGGCGGCGGCCCCGACGTGTTCGCCCACTTCTCGAACATCGACGCCCAGGGCTTCCGTGAACTCCAGGAGGGCCAGAAGGTGACCTTCGACGTCGTACAGGGCCAGAAGGGCCCGCAGGCCGAGCACATCCGCCCCGCCTGACCTCCGGTACATCAACGGGCGCCCCGCACGTACCCGTGTGCGGGGCGCCTTCGCGTCTCCGCCGGCCACAACGCCTCGCTCGGGAGACCGCGCAGATGGGCGCGGTCGGGAGCCCCGTCGCGAAACGGGTACGGGCCTTGGGTGATCACAGAGCTGCCACGCTCCGTGATCACCCAGGGCCTGCCGCGAACGGAGTGGTTCTACGCCTGACCGGGAAGGCGCAGGGGATCCGTGCTGGACCGGTCCTCGGGGGTCACACCTGGATCTGTTGGACGTCGGCCGTGGTGCTCGTGAATCCGTTGGTGGTGATGATCCTCAGCCGGACCTTGTCGCCCGGGCGGAACTGGCTGCGGTCCACCTGGAGCAGAGGGTCCTTCAGGCCGACGCCGATCGTCTGCCAGGTGCCGCCGTCGTCGGTGCTGACCTGCGCGGCGAAGGTCTGGCCGGGGTCCGGCTGCTGCTCGAAGTCCAGCGCCAGCTCGAACGTCCCGGGCCGGGCCTGCGCGTGGCGGGCGGAGCGCAGGGCCCGGGGCGGGCCCCCGGGGCGGAAGGTGTCCACGACCTGTCCGCCGACGACCAGTTCGATCGCCTCCGGGTCGGCCCCGAGCGGTACGACGGCGTCCACCAGGCCGGTGCGGTCGTCGCCCGGGGCCAGCTCGGAAGCGAGCCTGACCGTGACCGGGACCTCGCGCGGCGGTGCACCGTCCGTCTGCCGGATCCGCAGGAGCACCGCGCTCCCGCCGTTCGGGCCCGCCCCGCCGTCCGGGCCGGCGGCCACACCGTCGGGGCCGGGCGCGCCGGCGGGCGGGGCGGACCGGGCGGCCAGGGGCGTGACCGGGTTGACGAAGCGGATGCCGCCCTCGCGCCGGGTGAGGTTCACCGTACCGACGACGCTGACGAGTTGCCCGCCCTCCGGGGCCGCCTCGGCCGTCCGCAGGGCAGGTGCGGCCTCGGGGGGAGGCGCCGGGGTGACGGCCAGGCTCGGGAACCGCTCGTCAGGGCGGCCGCCGGCGGACCCTGCGGATCCGGGGGACCCGGCGGACCCGGGAGGTGCCGGACGCCCGGCGACCGGGACGACGGTGAGCGGGGCGAGGGCGGGTGGTGTCGCGCCCTCGGGCTGCGGGGCGCCGGCCACGAGCGCGTTCTCGGCCACCAGCCGTCGCCGGATGCCCTCGTAGGTGTAGCTGCTCATCCACTGGCGGTCGCAGTAGGTCATCACGTCGTGCCACTGCATCCCCGGCCGGGCCTTCATCGGCAGGTTCAGCGCGGAGTCGCCGACGTCGAACCCGACGAAGGTGTCCGGACCGTCGGCGATCTGCCCGCTCTGGAACGGGTAGTTCTGCCGGTCGTCGGCGGACTCGCCGCAGAAGCCGGGGTGCAGGCGGCCGAAGGTGTGGCCGAGTTCGTGGCCGCCGTACCAGTCGCCGTAGGTGCCGTCGAAGTCCCAGCCGAAGGAGGCCGAACCGCAGGGCGACGAGGCGACGACGGTCGGGTCGGCCACCACGGGGAGGCCGGAGGAGCAGCCCCGCATGAAGAACCCGCCGTCGGCCACCTGGCCGATGTAGTGGGTGCGCGGGTCGGCGCCGGCGCTGACGTCCAGGTTGCGGATGGCCGCGAGCTGGGCGTTGGTGTCCTCGCACGTGAAGGGGACGGCGGGGGTGGCGTCGATGACGGCGTGTGAGCTGATGACCTCGGCCACCGGGTAGGCGCGTCGCAGCCAGCTGACCAGGGCGGTGAAGTCCCGGTCCCGCGGGGCGAAGGTGCCCGGCGGGTCGGTGCTGGTGTAGCGCAGCCCGAGGACGCGGATCCGCAGCGGGGGACCGGTGCGGAACAGTACGGTCGGGCCGCCACCCGTCGGGCCGAGCGGGAGGGTGGCGCCGGTCAGGGCGTCGCTCAGGGTCACCGAGCTCACGCTGAGCGGCCCCTCCGCCGTCAGGGCGGGCGGCACGAGGAAGTTGAGGCTGAGGTCCGCGTCGGCGCGGCGGGCGGAGAGGTTCTGCGTGGCGTCCGGGTCGAGGGCGATGGCGTTGGCCGACGTCACCTTGACGCCGGGGTCCGTCGTCGACCGGATCAGCGTCACCGTGCCGCGCACGCGGGTGGCGGGGCCGCTGGTCCCGCTCACGTAGACGCGGACCACGGTGACCTTGCCGGCGACGAGGGTGACGCGGTGCTGGAGGTCCTGCACCGACTGGGTGATCTCCGTGGCGTCCCAGACGGCATGCGTCGGAGCTGGAGCTGTCATGACTGCCCCCATGGAGGAGTGGTCGGGCTCTTTCAGGCTATGCCGGGCAGGGAGGCCCCGCCCGTTCGGCGGCGCTGCCAGAACGGGCTCAAGGGCCAGCGCCGTTCCTGGTCGTACGCATACGCATGGTTTCTTCGGTAGGCGTCCGCGACGCCGCCCAGGAACGCCGTGTAGTCGGCGAGGGCGTGGGCCGCGCGGCCCGGGGCGGCCAGGCACGCGGCGACGGCCTGCCCGGCGCGGGCCCCGGTGAGCAGCGCGGTGAGGATGCCCTGCGAGGAGAGCGGGTCGAAGGCGAGGGCGGCGTCCCCGGCCGCCACCCAGCCCGGGCCGGCGGCCGGGCCGAGCCGCACGCCGTGGGCGGGCGTCCAGCGCGGGACGGGGGTGGTGGCGGGGTCGTAGCTGTCCAGCCGCCGACGGACGTGGTCGGTCCGGGTGATGCCATGCCAGAAGCCCTGCGGGGTCCGCAGGGAGGGGTCGGCGAGGTCGGGGTCGGTCAGGTGGGCGACCAGGCGCCCGGCCGGGACCCGGGTGGTGTACCACCAGCCGTCCGGCGCCGCCTCGACGAGTGTGCGCGCCTCGGCGTCCTCCGGGCCCGACCGGTGAGCGGCGTCCTCCCGGTGCGCCCGGCGGGCGCCGTCCTCCGTGCCCGCCCGGTCCGCGGGGTGCCGGCCCGGGAGCACGGCGTACGCGGCGACGAGCCGGTCCTGCCGGTGGCGGCGGCCGCGCCGGCGGCCGATGACGCAGCGCCGGCCGGTGGCGTCCACCGTCCAGCGGCCCCGCAGCTCCGCCACCGTGCCGGTGTCGTGCTCACGGACGATCAGGCCCTCGCCGGGCTGGGCCAGTACGGTGGCGCGTCGCAGTTCGGCGCCGGCCGCCACGGCGGCGTCCCGCAGGAAGGCGTCGAAGCGGAGCCGGTCGAGGTGCCAGCCGTGCCCGTTCGGGTCGAAGAGGTGGCTGCTGCCGTGCAGTGCGGGCGAACCCCAAGCGGAGTACGTGCCCGTGGACGCGGGGTGCCCGGCGGCGAGGAAGCCCTCCAGCAGCCCGAGGTCGCGCAGGAGCGGCCGGGCGGCGGGCGGCAGGGACTCCCCGATCTTGAACGCGCCCGGGCCGGCGGGCGGTGCGGGGTGCCCGCCGGCGTCGAGGAGTAGGACGCGCCGGCCGGCGGCCGCCAGCACCAGCGCCGCGACGGAGCCCGCCGGGCCGCCGCCGGCCACCACGGCGTCGACGGGCCCCGGCGGGCGCAGGCGGGTCGTCACCGGTCGCGCCGCAGGCGTTTGACCTTGTCGATGTAGCCCGCCGAGACCTCCTCGTCGGGCAGCTCCGCCATGGTGACGGCGGTGGCCATCGCGGCCTCGCCGAGCACCGGGTCGGCGCCGAGCGGCACGTGCAGGGCGACCAGGTTGCGCCGGGCCGGCGGTGCGGGCTCGGCCGGGAAGGTCACCTCGGACTCGACCAGCAGCTCCGCCGGGAGGCGGGGGTCGTCGGTGGGTCCGGGGCGGCGCTCGACGACACCGAGCTTGCCGAAGTCCGTCACCATGGCGTTGATGGCGTCGACGTAGCGCGGGGGGAGCCAGCGGAGCCAGGCCCGCCGGTTGCCGAACGCGGCCAGGCGCTCCGCCATCGGCCGGGAGGTGTCCATGACGATCTCGTACTCCTCCTCGGCGATCACGTGGTTGGGCACCCGGGCCGGCCAGAAGGTGGGGAGGTACGGGTCGTAGATGCCGAAGCCGGAGAGGTACTCGTAGCCGGACCGGCAGCTCGCGGTGTCGGTCTGCCAGGGCACGGCCATCCACCGGGTGAGGTCGCCAGGCTGCTGGGCGTAGAGCGGGCCGTCGAAGGAGAGGGCGGTCTGCGGGGTGAGCGTCGGTCCGTAGGAGGGCGGGGGCGGCAGGTCCGGATCGCGCCGGCGCACCCGGAAGGGGCTGCTGTACAGGGTGGTGTGGCGCATCGGCCAGGTGAGTTCGCAGCCGGGGTGGAAGGCGTCGGCGAGGCAGAACGACAGCGCCGCGCGGTCGAGGGTCCGGGGCCGCTCGGGGAAGGGGACCTCGTCGAGGGAGGCGGGCGGTGCGGCCTGTGCGTCGAGGTCGGCGGCGAAGTCCCCGCGGGCCCAGCGTTCCAGGAGGCGGTACTGGAGCGGGGAGAGCGTCACGTGCTGGCGCACCGACTGGGCCGGTACGTTCATCGCGTCGCCGTAGACCCCCGGCCACGGCACGGGGGAGAAGCCGTCACGGTCGTAGTTGCGGATCGTCAGCCAGACCTGCCGGCGCAGCTCCCGGTGGACGGGCGAGGGGTCCGCCAGGGCGGCGAGGCGGTCGGGGGCGAGGAGGTCCTCGCGCCCGCCGTGACCCAGTTGGACGGCCACGCCCTGGTTGACCCACTGCAGGTCGCACAGGCGGCGCAGGACGGGCAGCACGTCGCGGGTGAAGGAGGGCTGCGCCGGTTCGGGGAGGAGTCCGGCGGTGACGAAGGCGTCGCGGACCAGGTCGTACATCGTGCGCACCGAGGTGAGTTCGGGCGCGTAGTTGGGCGGTGCGGTCACCACCCACCCCGGCTCGACCGGGATCGGCCGCCCGTCGATGCTGACCTCGGCGGTGACCGGGCCGTCGGAGACGTCGTCGTGCCAGCCGTCGTTGTTGGCGAAGGTGTCGGCGGGGGTGTCGGTGGCGGACGCCGAGACTCCCCGGCCGCCGAGGAAGATCAGTCGTCCGCTCTCGTCGGTGCGCAGCTCCCCGAGGTAGACGGGCCGATCCAGGAAGGTGCCGGTGTCGAACAGGAGCCCGGGGCCGCCGGACCGGTTGCGGCCGCGCACCGACCGGTGGCCGGGGTCGATGACCAGGCGGTCGCGCTGGGCGGCCGGGACCTTGGGGTTGCGCAGGTTGCTGTCGTCGGTCCGGTCGGCCTCCGGGATGTCGAGGGCCAGCTGGAACTGGTACCAGGCGGCCTTGCGGTTGGCGACGTGCACCGTCCAGCGCAGGTCCGCGTTGTCGGCGGTCAGTTCGGCGACCGGTTCGCCGGCGGCGTTGTAGCCGTAGACGCGGAACCGGACGGCCTGTCGCTTCAGGGCGCCGGTGGCGTCCTTGTAGCTCCCGGCGGGCAGCGGCTGCGGCTGGTCGACCTCGGGGGCGAGGACGTACTCCTCCGCGCTGTCGCCGACCCGGGCCACCCCGATCGCCGGGTGCACGGCGGCGCGGACGATCCGGGTGTCGCGGCCGGGCGGCGGCGTGATCAGCGGGCGGGCCGGGCCGGGCTCGGTCGCCGGGATGCCGTTGACGTCGCGGCGTTGTTCCGCCGAGGCCTGGTAGACGGTCCTGCGCACCTCGGCGATGCTGCCCACCGGGCGGTGCTCGGCCAGGGTGTGCCACGGGTTGTAGGCGAGGTTCTCGCCGTAGGCGGCCTGGCCCCGGGCGGCGACGTCCTGCTTCCGGAGGGTCAGCCGGGCCACCGTCACCGGTTCGCTCTCGGCCTCCTCCCAGCGCACGGTGGCCCGGTCCAGCGGCATGCGCTCCGGGTCGGTCCGGAACTGCAGCATGAGATCGAACGCGGCCGTGCCCGCCGCGAGCCGGTGCCGCAGGTCGGCGGCCAGGTACGCGGGGTTCTCGTCGGGCGGCACGGCGGCCGGGTCGCCGGGTTCGCAACCGGCGGGCACCAGCTTGTACTTGACGAAGCGCTCGGAGCCGAATGCGTAGGGCAGCACGCCCCAGTACGTGGCGGTGAGCACGCTCTCCTCGAACCGGGCCATGGCGTCGAGGATCTCCTGGGTGACCGGGTGGTCGCGCAGGTACCGGTCGTAGGAGCCTTCGACGACACCGGCCTTGGTGAACTCGCACATGTCCTGGGCGGTGTCGACGAAGAAGACGTCGTGGTTCTGCAGCAGCAGGTCCTGGGTGCCGGCCCCGTGCTCGCCGTCCAGCAGCTTCGGACCGGGGACGTCGAACAGCTTGACGCCGATGCCGAGGGTGGTGTCCAGGTCCGGGCTGCCGGGCACGGTGTCGCTGGAGAAGCGCACCCAGGCGGTCAGGCCCTCCGGCCGTTCGTGGGCGGTCTTCAGGAACCCGAGGCGCAGGTCGGCGGGCAGGTCGGGGGAGACCGTCAGCACGCCGCGGGCCACGCCGTGCGGCTTGAGGAACACCGGCCGTTTGACGGGGTCCTGGCCGCGGGAGATCCGGCCGCCCTGCGTCAGGCCGACGAACATCTCCTTGAGGGCGGCGGCCGCGTCCTCGGCGCAGCCCGGCAACTGCGGAGGTCCTGCGTTGGCGCCGTCCGTTTCCTGCGGGCTGTTCGGGCGGTTCGGGCCGTTCTCGTCATCGGCGTCGAGGGGTGCGGGGGTCCCGGTCATGCGGTGCTCCGATCCGTGCAGCGGTCTGCCGGGCGGGCGGTCCGGAGGGCTTCGCCTCCGTCCACCCGCCCGATCCAGCGTGCACAGACCTGTGCGGCGCGGCGCGCCGACGTACGCCCGAACCGAGCACACGGCCGGGCCCGCGGCCGTCGGCTCACTCCAATCGGCCAGCAGCGCTCGCACTCCCCGGGCCCCGGTGGATGCGCCACCGGGCGCCGCCGGCGGGCCGGCCCGCTCGCCGCAGGCATCCCCGCCGGCCTGGGCGGCGCGGGGCGGCGGCCGTGGGTCAGACGCGGGTGAAGGTCACGTGCGTCACGCCGCTCGGGCTGGTCACCGACTCGGTGCGGAACCGCTCCTCGACCCCTTCGAGCCCGTCCCACAGGCGTTCGCCGCGGCCGAGGACGATCGGCACCACGACGACGTGCAGGTGGTCGACCAGGTCGGCGGCCAGGAAGGCGCGGATGGTGGCGGGCCCGCCGCCGATCCGGACGTCCAGGCCGCCGGCGGCCGCCCGGGCCTGGCGGAGCGCCTCCTCCGGGGCGGCGTCGACGAAGTGGAAGGTGGTGCCGCCCTCCATCTCCACCGAGGGCCGCGGATGGTGGGTCAGCACGAAGACCGGGGTGTGGAACACCGGGTCCGGCCCCCACCAGCCGTTCCAGTCGTGGTTCTCCCAAGGGCCCCGCTGGGGGCCGAACTTGTTCCGCCCCATGATCTCCGCACCGATGCCGTCGCCCCACGCCCGGGCCATCGCGTCGTCGACGCCGGTGTCGCCGCCCTCCTGGCCCTGCATCCGGCGGAACGTCCTGGTGCGGAAGAACCACTGGTGGAGGCGGTCACCGGCGTGGCCGAACGGGGCCTCCAGGCTCTGCCCCTCACCGGTCCCGTAACCGTCGAGCGAGACCGAGAAGTTGTGGACGCGGACCAGGGACACGGGCAGACCTCCGGAACTCGGCACGCCGGCGCGGGCGGGCCGCACCGGCCGGAGTCCGAGGCTATCCCGCCGCCTCCGGGCCGCCCGGCGACCGACTCGCCCGCGAGGCGTCCGGGCCGAGGGTGCGGGCGACGGCGAGGGTGTCCCAGTAGAACGGCCGGATGTCGGCGATCCGGCCGCCGCGCAAGGTCATCAGCTGCATGACCGCCGTCTCCAGCCGCCGTCCGCTGCCGCGCGCGGTCAGGGTGCCGCGGTTGAACACCACCGCGGTGTCCCCGTCGATGACGAACCGCTGTTCCAGGAAGTCCAGCGAGGTCCAGTACCTGCTCATCTCCGCCATGAACCGCTCGACGCCGTCCGGCCCCCGGTAGACGCCCCCGTAGGGGAGGCCGTCCGCCTGGACGAGCGTCACATCGGGGGTCAGGCAGCTCGCCAGGTCGTCGAACGGAGCCCGGCCGGGGCCGCCGGCGGCCAGGTACGCGGCCTCGGCCCCGAAGAACCGGTCCAGGACGGCACGGACGGGAGGGTGTTCACTCGTTGTGCTCATGCGGCCATCGTGGCGGCCCCGGCCGCGGCCGGCTGGCGGCTATCGGACGGCGCGTTCGGGCGGGCACGGACCGGCCGGTCCGTGCCGCCGCCGGGCGGGGGCGGCCCGTCCGCGCCACCGCCGCCCGCCTCGCGAGGGCGGCGGCCCGGCGCGGGCTCAGCCCGCTTCGGACGGGAGCCGGCCCATGCGGACCGCCTCGACCAGAGCCGCGTGGTCCCGTTCGTTCTGGTCGGCGTACGCCTCCGCGAACCGCACCAGGGCCCGGTCGAACGCGTCACCCTTCCCGAGGTAGGCGGCGATCGCGATGCGGTCCCCGGACCGCGCGTGCGCCCGGGCCAGCGTGGCGCCGCACAGCTCGCCGAAGGCCAGCATGCCGCGCGGCACCATGTTCTCGGCCACCGCGATGCCCTTCCAGTCGCGGAGCTGGCGGACGTAGAAGTCCCGGGTCTTGCCGTCGATCCCCTCGACCCGCTCCCAGCCGAGGAAGATGTCACTGGTGGCCTGCATCAGCCGCTGGCCGGAGACCACCCGTTCACCCTGGTTGCGGTACCGGCTCGCACCGACGTGCGCTGCCAGCACCGAGGGGCCGGCCTCCTTGGCCTGGAGGAACAGCGGGTCCTCGGAGTCCCGGCCGAGCAGCAGGAAGATCCAGCACCGGGTGCCGACGCTGCCGACACCGACCACCTTGCGGGCCACGTCCACCAGCTGGAATCCGCTGAGCAGGGCGCGCCGGTCGGACGGCAGGGTGTGTGCGTAACGCTCGACGAGGTCGTGGAACTGCGCCATCAGGGACGTCCGCTCGATATCCGGCAGGAAGTCGGCGATCGGGACCAGCAACGGCGGATCGGCGGCGATCCGCCGCCGGCCGTCCACCACCTCGGTGAGCTTCTCGAAGGCCTGGAGGCTGTCGCGGGTGCGCGCCTTCGACATCGCCACGTCGAGCTCATGACGCGCCCGTTTGGACACCCGGCCCACCGCCATCTCCTGCAGGCGCTCCGAGTCCAGCTGCGCGTACCAGACGTCCAGGTTGCGCATCTCGGCGAACCGCCACATCGCCTCCCGGTAGGAGCGGACCGTCGCGGCGACGATGTCCGCACGCACCGACTCGTCGAAGTCGTTCGCCCTGCCCGCGATCACCAGGCTGGACGACAGCCGCTTCACGTCCCACTCCCAGGGGCCCGGCAGCGTCTCGTCGAAGTCGTTGATGTCGAAGACCAGCCGCCGCTCCGGCGAGGCGAGCAGCCGGAAGTTCAGCATGTGGGCGTCACCGCACAGCTGAACCCGGACACCCGAGTCGGGGGTCCCCGCGAGATCGGACGCCATGATCGCGGCCGCACCCCGGTAGAACCGGAACGGGGACTCGGTCATCCGTCCGTACCGGATCGGCACCAGCTCCGGTACGCGCAGCGCGGACTGGGCCTCCAGGATCGCCAGCGGATCGGGCCGGTCCGGGCCCGGCCGGTACTCGGCGTGGGCGGAACGCGGCGCCGTACGGCGCGCCGCACGGCCCTCCGCCGCCCGCTCCTCGGGGGTGGCGCGCCGCACCGGGCGCCCCTTGTCGTGGCCCATTCGGTCCTCCCGTGCGACCGCGCCGAACTCCCAGCCCCCGTCTGCCAGGGGGCACCGGCCTGCCCGGGGAGCGCCGGCCGCCGTCCTCCGATCATCCCCGCCCCCGCCCGATCCGGCGCGCCGCGCGAGCCCGCCCCGGCCCTGAAGGACGCCCCGCCCCGGTCCCGCACGACGGCCCGGAGCTGCCCACGCGGGCGGGCGGTCGCCGGAAATCCCTGCGCCGGAGGCCGGCCTGCTGAGAGAGTGGCCGTCGTGCACGAACCGGACACCGAAACCACTGGGCCGACCGTCCCTCAACTGGTCGAACAGCGCTGGGGGAGCGCCCTCCCCGCCGAGGGCCTGCTGCTGCGCTTCACGGAACCGGGCTGGAGCTACCAGGAGCAGGTACCCCGCCCGTGCCCGGACTGCGGCGAGCCGCTGCACTCGTTGCGCCGCCCGTACGAGTCCGGCGGGCGCCAGTACCGGTACGTGGCCGTGGTCTGTCCGACCTGCCCGCGCGCCTACACCCTCGCCGACCTGGGGGTGAAGACCTACGACAAGCTGCTGCGCCCGGCCGGCGCCGCGCCCGCTCCGGTGCCCGCCCAGCGGACCACGACCACGCGCACCGCCGCCCGGATCCTCGCGGGCCTGGAACCCGGTCCCTGTCCGGAGGGCGGCGGACCGGCCGTGACCGTCACACCGGTCACGCCCTGGCGCCCGCCCGGCTTCCCGGCCCGCCCGAACCCCGCCCCCGACTGGCCCGAGGACCTGCCCCGGCCCACGCAGCCGGAGACCCGCGCGCTCTGGTGGGGCAAGCTCACCGACCCCGCCCGGCCACTGCCCGAAGCCGCCCTGCGCGCCGCCGACGACGCCCGGGTCATCCTCCCGGCCGGCGAGGACTTCGACGCACTGGGCGGTGAACTGACCGCCCTCGGCGTACAGGTGCGCCGCGCCGCGCACTGGGCCGAGGCCGAGCTCGTGGCCACCGTCTCGGACCTCGGCGGGCCCACCGACCTGGTGGCCTGGCCGGCCGGCACCGTCACCCCGGCCGCGGGCCCCGCCGCCCACGCGGCCCGGGACGCGTTCGCCGCCCAGTGGGACGCCCTCGACGACCTGCCCGCCGACGACGCGGACACGTTCGTGCCGGTCCACGAGCTGGTGCCCGAACAGTGGGCCGAGCTGCTGCCGCACCCCACCTTCAACCCGGTCCAGAGCGCCGCCGTCCCGGCCCTGCTGGACGGCGACGGGCACGTCATGGTGGTCGCCCCCACCGGGGCGGGCAAGACCGCGATCGGCGTGGTCGCCGCGCTCACCGCCTGCGAACGCGGCCGCAAGGCCGCCTGGCTCGTCCCGCAGCGCTCGCTGACCGACGAGCTCGACCGCGATCTCGACGCCTGGCGCCGGGCCGGCCGCCGGGTGGTCCGGCTGACCGGCGAGGCGGCCGTCGACACCGACCTGATCCGCGACGCCGACCTCTGGGTGGCCACCACCGAGAAGTTCGAGGCGATCTGCCGGACCAGCTCACTGCGCGCCGCCCTCGCCGAGGTCGGCTGCCTGGTCGTCGACGAGATCCACCTGCTCGGCGACCCCGTCCGCGGCCCGGTCCTGGAGGCCCTCCTCGCCCGGGTGCGGGAGGACGCCGCCCGGGTGCGGATCGTCGGACTGTCCGCCACCGTGGCCAACGCCGAGGAGACCGCCGCCTGGCTGGGCGCCCGCCTGATCCGCTCCCCCTGGCGGCCCACCCGGCTGACCTGGCAGCTCCCCGCGCTGCCCCCGGACGCGGATGCCCCCGACTGGGCCACCCGCAACCAGACCCGCACCCGGGAGGCCGTCCGGCTGGCCCGCCGGCACACCGCCGACGGCGGCAGCGTGCTGGTGTTCTGCGGCAGCAAACGCTCGGTGCGCACCACCGCGCTCGCCGTGGCCCACGACCGCGGCGTCGACACGACCGGCGCGGACGCGGACGACGTCGACCTGGTGGAGCGCCTGTGCAGCAAGGCCGGAGTGCAACTCCACTACCGGGACTGGCCGTTCAAGCGGGAGGCCGAACAGGCGTTCCGGACCCGCCGGGCCGACGTCCTGGTGGCCACCTCAACCGTCGCCGCAGGCGTCAACCTGCCCGCGCGGGCCGTGATCGTCCGGGACACCCAGATCGGCCTCGACCGGATCGAGGTCTCCATGGTCCAGCAGATGTTCGGCCGGGCCGGCCGGATCGGCGCCGGCGAACGCGAGGGCTTCGCCCACCTGCTCACCGCCCCCGGAGAGCGCCACCACTGGCAGGCACGGCTGGCCGCCGGATACACCGTCACCTCCCGCATCCGCGACCGGCTCTCCGACCACCTGCTCGCCGAGGCCGTGCAGGGCCGGATCGCCACCCTCACCCAGGCCGAACAGTGGTGGACCCGCACCTTCGCCTTCCACCAGGGACAGCACCCCTTCGACCCGCTGCACGACGCCACCGAGTTCCTCACCGCCGCCGGCTACCTCGGCCGCACCGACCCCGCCGACGGCGACGCCGGGCTGGCCGCCACCGAACTCGGCAAGCTCACCAGCCGCTTCATGGTCGAGGCCGAACTCGCCGCCGGCCTCGCCGAGGCCGCCCACGCACTGCCCGTCCCGGACGACCCCGACAACGCCGAGAACGCCCTCATCGCGACCCTGGCCACCCACCTCCCCGGACTCGAACAGGCCCCCTTCACCGAACGGGCCAAGCAGGCGCTGTTCCACGTGCTGCGCACCCTCGGCCGCCCCGACACCCCCGGGGAGCCGGGGGAGGAGGCAGTGGAGGACACCAAGCCCGTGGCCGGCGACCTCGCGCGCGCGGTCCTGCTGCTGGTCGCCCACAGCCCCCAGGCGTTCCGCGGCCGCAGCGCCTACGTCCTGGGCATCCCCACCGACTCGATGACCCCCGTGCTGGACGAGGCACAGCGCTACCTCGCCTGGCTGGGTGCCCAAGGCCACCTGGGCACCGTCCACCCGTGGATCGCCACCGTCGCCGCCGACCTCGCCCAGCGCATCCGCTGGCGTTCCCTCGGGCCCCGCCGCGGCGCCGGCCGGCTGCTCTGGATGTGCGAGCAGATGGCCACCCCCGCCCACACCACCGCCCTCGTCCCGGACATGTGGAAGGCGGCCCGGGCCCGCGGTGTCGACGCCCCGGACTGGTCCGGCACCACGCCGCCCAGCACCTGCCGGCTGTCCGCCGAGGAGTACCACAGCCTGCTCGCCGCCCGGGCCACCCGCACCACGATCACCCTGCACACCGGCCACGCGGAGGTACAGGCCCCGCGCGGCGCCACCGTCCTCACCTGGAACGGCGCCGCCACCGCCCGCCACACCGGCACCGGCACGCCCGTCGAGCTCCCGTACCCGGTCCCCGGCCCGGACGACCCGGCCGCCGGCCGCACCGGCGCCGCCGTCTTCACCCGCGGCGACCACACCGCGGGCGGCTGGGCCGAGGCCTACCGCAGCGTCGGCTGACGGTGGGCCGGGGACCGCATGCCGGCGGCGGCGGGACGCGGCGCTGTACGGCCCTCCGCCGCCCGTTCCGGCACGCGGCGCGAGCCCGGGCGGGTAGCCGCAGACGTGCAGGCGGCGGGCCGGGGGAGACCGGCACGGCTGCGACAAGTCGCGGTCGGTCCGGTGGCGCACCATGCCCGTGAGGCCCGGCCCCTTGGTGTGCACTCGCTCCCGAAAGTCTCATTTGTGACACACGACTGACGGGGCGTGGGCGGGTCCCCTAACGTGACGGCTGCCCGTCGACCAGTCACGTCCAAGGGAGCACCACATGTCCCGGAGCAGGAAGCTCCACCGCCTCGGCAACCCCGACACCGACGAGCGTCGCGCGCAGCGCATGCTGTTCCGCCACCTTCGCGATGACACCACCGCGAACCGTGGCCGGATGGCGAAGCGGGTCCGTGAGCTCCAGCTGCTGCTGGCGATGGACCCGGTCGGGTTCGAGCAGCTCATCGCCCGGTTGATGGAGGCCATGGGCATGAAGGTCGAGCTGACGTCCCGTTCACGGGACGGCGGCGTCGACGTGCGGGGGATCGACACGGACCCCTTCCGCGGCGGAAACGTGATCGTCCAGGTGAAGCGGTACCGGGACACGGTCACGCCGTCGGCCGTACGGGACCTGTACGGCACGCTCCAGCACGACGGCGCGGCGACGAAGGCCGTTCTCGTGACGACCAGCAGGTTCGGCCCGAGTTCGCACCAGTTCGTCGCCGGCAAGCCGATCACTCTGATCAACGGCGCCGAGCTGGTCGGCCTGCTGAAGCACCACGGGTTCCACGAGGTGTTCGAGGCCGCCCAGGACGGGGCCCAGGCCGCCGTCGGCGACGACCTGCCCGAGATCGAGGTCGCCGCCGAGCCCGCCCGGCTCCTCCTCCACTGGACCGGTGAGGAGGAGTACGACATCGCCGCCCTGGTGTGCCAGGGGAACCGGGCGATGTCGGACGAGCACCTGGTGTTCTACAACAACTGCTCGACGCCGGACGGCTCGGTGCGGCTGGTCACCGGCTACGGTGACGCCAACGCCTGCCTGATGGTCGACTTCGAGGCCCTTCCCGCCGACGCCGACCGGCTCGTGATCGTCGCCGCGGCCGACACCGAGAACCACCCGGCCGCGACCATGGCCGGGTTCGCCGGACCGGCACTGATCCTCGAAGCCGGCGCCGACCAGGACCCGGCCGTGGCGCACCTGGCGGACGGCGCCGCGGCCAACACCGCGATGCGGCTGGGGCGGTTCGACCGCGACGCCGCTGGGGACTGGGACTTCACCCCTGCCCTCGCCGGCTACCCGGGCGGGCTGCGGCAGGCCGTCGTCGCCTACGGTCTGGAGGTGGAGGACGCGTAGGCGGCGGCGTGGTTGCCGGTGCCGGCACCTGCGCCGGCTACCGGCTACCGGCACCTGGTGACCGGTCCTACTGGGGGATGGCCTTCCAGTAGTGGTCGTTCCAACTACCGCACGAGTACTGGATGGCGCTGGCGGCCTCGGCCGTGCTCCCGTCGGCGATCGCCAGGCACTTGTTGCTGTTCCTGTTCCTGACGTGGTCGCCGCCGGTCCTCGGGTCGGTGTCCTCGAACCGCCAGTACTGGTCGGGGTACAGGGGTGTTCCGCACGGGTACTGGGTGATCAGTGCCCAGTCGTCCTGGGATGCCGCGTCCACGGACAGGCACAGTCCGCTGTTCACATTGACGATCTTGTACCAGGCCTTCCCGCCGGATTCCCCGGCGTAGACGAGGTTCCAGACCTGGTCCACGTAGACCCCGCAGTGGAACTGGTTGAGGTAGGCGAACTCCGTCGACGCGGCGGGGACCGACAGGCACCTGCCGGAGTTCGTGTTGCGGATCGTCATGTTGACGCGGGCGGCCTGGCCGGTGCCTGCCGTCCCGGCCAGCAGGGCGAGGGACGCGAGTACGGTGCCGGTGAGACGTATTGCCGTCTTCATTGTCACCTTCCGAAAGAGAGTCCTTTCACACGGTGACGGCGCGGGTGCAGCGCTTCAAGAGTGCGCGCCACGGTCACGGGGACGACGGCGTGAACCCGTTGACCGCTGGCCGCTTATGCGTCCTTGCCGGAGCCGGGCGCATCGGCGAGGGGGGTCGCCGGGGACGGGGCCCGGGGTCGGGGCCCGGGGTCGGGGGCGAGGCGGGCGAAGTTCCCCGTGGTGCGCTGGTGGCGGGCCGGGCCGGGGTGACGGGGGTGGTGCGCAGGTCGTGCCCGGTGTTCGGTGCCCGGTGCTCGTCGGGCGTCGCCCCGGCCTCAGTGTGCGGCGCGGGCCCGCAGCATGGAGTCGAGGGAGTCGACCACCCAGTCCCAGGACTCCTGCGGGTCGACGGCGGTGTGGCTGAAGCTCCCGCCCAGCTCCAGGCTGGCGTAGCCGTGGAAGACACCGCCGAGCATCCGGACGGCATGGGTCTGGTCCGGCTCGGCCAGGTCGTAGCCGCGCAGGATCGCCCGGGTCATCTGGGCGTGCCGGACCCCGGCGCTCGCCGCCGCGTCACCGGGGTCGAGCCGGTACTGCGTGGCGGCGTAACGCCCGGGGTGCTGCCGTGCGTAACCGCGGTAGGCGTCGGCGAAGGCGGCCAGGGCGTCCTTGCCGGCCCGCCCGGCCAGGGCGTCGGCGGCCCGGTCGGCGAGTTCCTCCAGAGCGAACAGGGCGATCCTGGTCCTGAGGTCGTGGGAGCTCTTCACGTGCGAGTACAGGCTCGCCACCTTGACGTCGAACCGCCTGGCGAGTTCGGACACGGTCACCTGCGCGAAGCCGACCTCGTCGGCGAGCTCCGCGCCGGCCCGGGTCAGCCGCTCCGTGGTCACTCCTGATCTGGCCATCGTGTGCCCTTCCGCTGCTGCTGCTCCTCTGCCTGCACCGATCATGCTCTCGCCTAAAATGCTTAGGCAAGTTCTGTGGCAGGCTAGGCGCCGGCGGCCGCTCCCGGGCCCCGGCCTGCTCCTTGCCCGGACTGCCCCTGCCCGGTCCGGTTCTGCTGGTCCCGCTCGCCCGGCCCGGCGTGCCCGTCTCCCGTCCCGACCAGGAGGTCGCATGACCACTCTCCGGCCCGAGGCCATTCACACCGACCGCCTGACCCTGCTGCCGCTCGCGGTCGAGCACGCCGGGGAGATGGCCACCGTGCTGTCCGACCCCGGCCTGCACACCTTCATCGGCGGCGCCCCGGAGACCGCCGAAGCCCTGCGGGCCCGCTACGAGCGCTGGGAGGCCGGCTCGCCCGACCCCTCCGAGTCCTGGTGCAACTGGATGATCCGGCTCCGCGACGAGGCCTGCGCGGCCGGCACCCTCCAGGCGACCGTCACCGCCGACGACCGTGGGGCCACCGCGGAGATCGCCTGGGTGGTGGGCACCCCGTGGCAGGGGCGCGGCATCGCGACCGAGGCCGCACGGGGGCTCGTCGGCTGGCTCCGGGAGCACCCGGTGCACACGGTCATCGCCCACATCCACCCCGACCACCGGGCCTCCGCCGCCGTCGCCACCGCGGCCGGTCTCGCTCCCAGCGACCGGTGGTGCGACGGCGAGGTCGTGTGGAGGGCGACGATCGGCTGACTCCGGCTGGCTGTCGGGCTGTCCGGCTCGCCGCGTGACGTTGGCGGGTCGGGAAACGTCCCTCTTCGGGTCGGGAAATGCCACGACGCCGCTGTACCGTTCCGGGCCCGTGGTGGGTCGGTGGGGTGCAGCGGCGTGGTCGTGGTGGCACCGGGGTGGGGTGCGGGGGGGTGTTACTTGGTGAGGCCGGCCTTGACGGAGCAGACGGGCCAGGCGCCGGGGCCCTGGGCGGCGAGGACCTTCTCGCCGATGGCGATCTGCTGGGCCTTGGTGGCCTGGTGGGCCTGG